>NZ_JBFUIN010000631.1:0-1817 GCF_056401855.1 Bacillus sp. P4_D3 | reverse complement strand
AGTACGTTCTTTATGGTTTTAGAAAAGGTGAAGTAATGGGTTATTGGTACAAGTAAAGTATAAAGGGATAAAGGGCAATGAAAATCTTAGAAATRCAATACACAAAGGAAGATAAAACATCTTTACAATCTAGGGTTGTCGAGTGCTGATGATACGTTTTGTTTATTCATTTTACCCCCCAATATTTGTTAATTCAATTATATAAGACAGAAAAATCGCTGGGAAGCGGTAAATAAGACTGAATTGTATAAAAATGAGGTTTGATTTGAAAACGGCTTTCCAAATCGGTTTATTTTGCGTTTTAATGAAGAAGTTAATACAATAGGTCTTATTTATTATAAAAACGCATGTAAAGATGGATACAGGCTTTACATACGTTTTTAGGGTTTTTAGGAAAAATAAAAAGGGTAGTCATTATTTACGACTTAACCCTTTCTCTACGAGCTGACGAATTGCTTCATTTTGATTCTTAGCCTATTTTCATGCCAATAATTTTCTATTTGTTCCACTTGCTCTTTTGTAAATGTAAATGAATGTTCATATATGGTAAAAGCTTGTTACAATAGTAAAGAATAACTTGGGTACAATTGATAATGAAATGGGGAAAGATGCTAGATGAAAGCAACCGGAGTGACTAGAAAAGTAGATGATTTAGGGCGTGTGGTAATTCCAAAGGAACTTAGAAATACGCTAGGTATTAAAGAAAAATCACCATTAGAGATCTTTGTAGAAGGTGAAGACATTGTTTTACAGAAATATCAGCCCGGTGGTGTTTGTGCATTAACAGGAGAGGTATCAAATCGTAACATGTCATTAGCAAACGGTAAGATAACATTAAGTCCAGAAGGTGCAGAACTATTAATAAAAGAAGTAGAACAGTACCTTGTAAAATAAGTGGCTCCTTTCAGGGGCTTTTATTAAAATTAATATAGTAATTTCGTGTATTGTAATATTTATAAAAATATTTGCCAAAAATAGAATCAATTCCATTCTCTTTTGTCGAAATTTAGTTAGTGTATATTTTCGTATCGGTTTTAGAAAAACAAAAGCTAGAAGAATTTATCGAATTCTCTGAACGAAAATTGCATGAGGAACATATGTGAAAAGGAAAAAATAATAAAAAGGCTAGTTAGTCCATTTTAGGGGCTAACTAGCCTTTTTATTACCTTGATAAAGTAAATAAATCTCGGCTGACCCCCACCATTCAAAAGGGTAAGAGTCATTTAATAATTTGTATATTTCTGATCCTCTTTCAGGAGATAATTCTTTAGTTTCAGTACCTAACACGCAGACGCATTCGTCATATAAAGCACCATGAGTGGGTTTATGCTTTTTTCTATTTGCTTCAAGAAGTTCTAAGAGTCTTTGAGACCTGTTGTTTTTATTCATCATTTAGCCCACCATAAGGTAAATGTGGTACTGTTGTTATATTGGTTCATAAACAAGGAGCTGTCAAAAAATAGTTTTGAATTCGATCACAAAGTGAAATGGAAGGAAGATTTTTAAATAGTAAAATAATCTGAAGTTAGGAAAAACGTAGAAAGATTAAATTTCTATGTTTTTTTGCATCCATTCAATGCTACATATGTACATATTCATTATTGAAGTTATTAACAATAAAATGTATTATAGAAAAGCGCAATTTTTAATTCAAGTAAGCGGGAATGTGTATTCGTAATAAATAAAATATTCAGAAATAATAGTATTGTCTGGAAAACGAGGTGGAATTAATAGAGACATTACATATTAAATGGTATGGATTGTATAGTTTAAATGACTTTTACAGTAGAGAAGAAGCTTTTAAGAAGGTTATAAAC
>NZ_JBFUIN010000630.1:0-1817 GCF_056401855.1 Bacillus sp. P4_D3 | reverse complement strand
GTATTTAATCAATAAAAAAAGAGAACTTTCTTTAAAAGTACTCTTAATTCTCCAAAATATGAAACGTTCTACTTTAGTTACTACTTTGCTTCAATACAAAAACTGAAAATTCAGGTACACTCCAAAATCTAACAGGCATTCGCGTCGTCCCAATACCGCGATTTACATATAAATGTAATGGCTTACTCTTTCCTTCTAATTCATACATTCCTTCAACATACTTCTCTGCTAATTTTGTGGTAATTAAAGGACCTACAAAAGGAATCTGAACTTGTCCTCCGTGACTATGTCCTGAGATTTGAAAATCAACTGGATAACAAGCTACTTTGTCTACAACATCAGGCTCATGTACTAATAACATATTGAAATCTTGTTGTCTTAAGTTTTTTAAAGTCGAGTCTATTTGTGGTTTCCCTAATAAGAAATCATCCAAACCTGATATTGTAATATACTTGCCATTTTCCACTTTAATTTTCTGCACGTCATTTACTAAAACAGAAAAACCCGCTTCCTCCATGTACCTTTTGTAGAATAAACTACCTCCCCCGCCTCTATCATGATTCCCAAACACAGCATACTTTCCGAGAGGAGCATGAATTTTCCTCAAAATTTCTTTCGCCTCTTCTCTTTCCTCATTATAAGATCCGAACTTATCTATTAAATCCCMTGTAAAAACTACTATATCTGGACGTAACTCATTCATTTTCTCCACCAAATTATCTAGTTGCTTCAGTGTAAACTCTGGCCCTAAATGCACATCTGAGAATTGCAATATCTTTTTATTGTTAAACTCTTTAGGAATCGTAGGAGCTTCTATTTCATTCCACGTGACCGATACTAATCTTCGTTCTATTTCTGTTGCATAGAAATACAAGCTTATTGGAATCATTAATATACTTATGAAACTAATAATAAATTTCTTTACGATTGATTTTTTCCGCTCTTTTTTTACATGATGCGTATTCATATTTTCACCTCTAGATGTACTTTAAAACCTTTTTGTTACATTGATGTGACAACATGAAAAAACGATACGAATTTCAATTTTTTTGTAAATATATCTGCGTACACTTGTTCTCTGAACTTTTATACGTTATAATAACAACTTAAATAGCATTATTTACATATGAGGTGAAAACATGAATAAAACAGAATTAATCAAAAACGTAGCGCAATCAGCTGAAATTTCTCAAAAAGAAGCTACTGTAGTTTTACAAACTGTAGTAGAATCAATCACTAACTCTTTAGCTGCTGGCGAAAAAGTACAACTTATCGGATTCGGTACATTTGAAGTTCGCGAAAGAGCTGCTCGTACAGGCCGTAACCCACAAACGGGTGAAGAAATGCAAATCGCAGCTTCTAAAGTACCTGCTTTTAAAGCTGGTAAAGAACTAAAAGAAGCTGTAAAATAATGAAAAATAGCCTTCTCATTTATGAGAAGGCTATTTTTTTCATTATATAATTAATAAAAATCTGACCATTATGCTGCTTATTTTGTTCCTTTATGCAAATATAACCTTTACTTTCAAAGAAAGGTTTTGCTGTAATACTTGCCTCTGTATATATATCCCTATGTTCTAGCTTCATTACTTCTTTTTCTAACTTTTGTAATATATAAGAAGCTATCCCTTTCCCTTGATAATCTTTATGTGTAAACAAATGATTTATGTAATGTTCATCATTATAATCCCCCAAATCCAACTATCACACCGTTGTTATCCGCTACATAACTAATATTCTTTTCTAAAGACTTTAGCCAACTTTCTCTATTTAGTCGCTTTGGTGCCCATGCCTGTAGCTGTAACGTATTATAATCT
>NZ_JBFUIN010000629.1:0-1818 GCF_056401855.1 Bacillus sp. P4_D3 | reverse complement strand
CAATAAATACAAAACCGACCATATCACTAATTAGAAACGTAACAAAAGGCGATACGTTTATTTCCAGAGCTTTCATTACACTAGACGATACAAAAAAGGCTATAGACCAAATTATAGTAAGAAAAGTAAAGAGCGCTATTATCGCCCCCATTACTTTTAACATTTTCATCTTACTCATTCGTTTTCTTTGTCTCATTTACTTACCTCTAAGCGATACCCTAAACCCCTTATCGTCTTTATACTAAACTTCGATTGCTCTTCTTGAAACTTTTCACGCAACCGATTAATATGAACGTCTAGCGTGCGTTCATTCCCTTCAAAATCATATCCCCATACGTCTTCAATTAATTGCTCTCTTGAACAAGTTCTTCCCGCTTTAGATCCTAATGTAAAGAGTAACTCAAATTCTTTTAGCGGCAACGTGACCGTTTGTTCTCCGGCGTTAACTTCAAATGTTTTACGATTTAACAGTACATTCCCAACTTGAATAGATTGCGATACTGTAATTTGGTAACGTTTCAATAATGCCTTCACTCTCACAACTAATTCTAGAGGATCAAATGGTTTCACAAGATAATCATCTGTTCCGAGGTGAAACCCTTTTATCTTTTGAGATGTTTCTCCTTTAGCAGTTAGCATCAAAATCGGAATATCATAGTATTTTCTTAATTCAAAACACAAATCAAACCCATCCATATTTGGCATCATAATATCAAGAATCGCCATATCGACTTTCACTTCTTCTATTTTTCGAAGAGCATCTAATCCATCAACGGCCTCATATGTTTGAAAACCTTCTCGTTCCAAAAATACAGAAACAAGTTCTCTAATGTGCGGATCATCATCTACAATTAATATTTTAGGTATCAAGGAATCATATCCTTTCTGCTTAACATACTTTTTAGCACTCTAAAATCAACAATCAGTGAAGTGCTCCCTCACTGATTGTTTTCATTCTATAATGCTCCTTCTTTAATTTTTAACTGCTGCATTGCAAATTCACGGTACATGTCATGTGTACGTAATAACTCATCGTGCGTACCGCTTCCTGTAAGATTCCCTTTTTCAATAAAGATAATTTTATCTGCATCTACAACAGTAGAAAGTCTATGTGCAATAACTAAAGTTGTTCTGCCTTTCATTAAGTTATTTAATGCCTTTTGAACGACAGACTCTGATTTACTATCCAAACTTGAAGTCGCTTCATCTAACATAAGGATTTGCGGATTTCGTAGTAACGCTCGAGCAATCGCAATTCGTTGTCTTTGCCCTCCAGAAAGCTTCACACCGCGCTCTCCAACCTCTGTTGCATATCCGTTTGGTAAATCATGAATAAACGCATCAACATATGCCATAGCTGCTACTTTTTCAATTTCTGCATCCGTCACTTCGCCCTCAACACCGTAGCAAATATTATCACGAATCGTTCCATCAATTAACGGACTATCTTGTGAAACGTAACCAATTTGACGTCGCCATGACTGTAATGAATATGCTGTAATTGGTTCTTTCCCTAATTTTATGAAACCACTAGTTGGCTCATAAAAACGTTCTAACAGCGAGAATAAAGTTGTTTTTCCGCTACCACTTGGTCCTACAATCGCTGTTACTTTTCCAGATTCAATCGTGAAGTCGATATTTTTCAATATTTTCTCTTCTTCGTTATACTCAAAATGTACATTTTCAATAACGATCGGCTGCTTCGCATTTGTAACATTCATACCTGTTTCATGATCTTCTACTTCATATTCTAAAATCGTATTAATTCTTTCGGTTGCACCAATTGCTTTTTGGAACTGAGTAAAGAACATAGATAAC
>NZ_JBFUIN010000628.1:0-1820 GCF_056401855.1 Bacillus sp. P4_D3 | reverse complement strand
CATACACACGTATTAGTGCTCGGCTTCGTATTCTTTTTGGTCGCTTTGGCTCTATTTAAAGTATTTAATGTCCGTGAAACAAAAAGTTTTCGTGCATGGTTTGTTGTGTATAACATAGGATTAATTTTTACAATCGCTACAATGGTATTTAGAGGTATTTTACAAGTAAACGGAACAGACTTTAACGGTTTAAGCCATATGGCTGGATTAGCTCATGTCATTATAAGTGTCGGGCTTGTTTGGTTTATGATTTTGCTCAAAAAGTCTTTTAAATAGATAGGGGTGGAGAGTATGAGTTTAGCACTTTTATCAAGTATCGTAGCAGTTTGCATGGCCGTTGGAGTAATGTTTCTTCGATTTAAGTCAGCGAAAAAACCGGTAACGAAAAAGAAAATTATATTACCGCCAATCTTTATGAGTACTGGCGCATCGATGTACTTCTTATCAGAGTTTCGGTTAACATCGTTAGAAATAGTAGAGGCAATTAGTATAGGACTTATTTTCTCTATATTTCTTATTAAAACATCTAAGTTCGAAATAAAAGGTGAAGACATATATATGAAACCGTCAAAAGCGTTCATATTTATTTTAGTTGGATTATTAGCTGTACGAGTAGGACTTAAATCATATTTAAGTCAATCGATTGATTTAGCACAATTAAGCGGGATGTTTTTCTTACTTGCCTTTGCGATGATCGTATCGTGGAGAATTGCTATGTATCGCTCGTATACTAAATTAGAAAAGACAATAAAAAGAGCTGGAATTTCTATATAGGAATTTCAGCTCTTTTTATGTTTTTTGAAATGTGGTCTTATGCGCGGAACTCATTTACTAAATTTCAAACGATCTTTAGCATCTTGTAATGCAACTGGTGTAACATTAATACCATTTGGATCAACAATTTTTGTGTTTAATAAAATGGAATCTAGGCTTCCACGAAATGTTTTTGTATAGTTTTGACGCAACATTTGTTGTTCTTGTTTTTCATCAACTGTTAATCCAGATGTTCTTTCTTTTTTTGCTAATTCGTTAATGCGGAATAAAATGTTTTGCATTTGTTTTCACCTCTATTTAATTTTAGTTAGTTACTTATTAATTTATAGTTATTTTAACCTATCTTTTAGAAAGTGTCAATGTATATAAAAAAGCTTTTTGAATGGTAAAAATGAGAGGTGTAAACAACTAATACTTGAAATATAAAAAACGTTAATATACAATACCTTAGTATGGTATATAGAAGGTGTGTGGATTGAAGTTCCCATACTTTTGAAGATAACGGTTATAAATAGAAGGAGTATAGAAAATGGATGCAGTCATTTCAAAAAAAGAAACAATCATTTCGTATTGTATGGCATTTATATTTATATTAGCAATGGTCGCAGCTGGTGTACTATTAGATGATCCAGAAGTAATTTTGCCGGAAATAGCTGCGATGGCAATAGCTTTATGGGCATATCGTGAGCCAGGATGGCTAAGACAACCAGAAAAACTCTTTATTGCGCCGTCAATAACAGCTGTTATTGGTTTTGYAGTGAATCAAATGGATATAGCGTATATAGGAAAAGGTAGCTTAACACTTATATTCATGATGCTGTTTTTACGTGTTATACAATCAAATTTAGCACCATCTATTGCGACTGGTTTATTACCATTATTGACACTCCCACCCCTAAAGGGGCTAGCTGACTAACGTCAGTGGGATTCTTGCTACCAAAGGCGAAGTCCATTTCTGGTATCGCTGACGTGCAAGATTGCGGTGTGCCATCACCACTCCCACAACAGACCATATAGGTTCGTGGGCTACGGTACTGTGACCATAC
>NZ_JBFUIN010000627.1:0-1822 GCF_056401855.1 Bacillus sp. P4_D3 | reverse complement strand
CCACTTGGACTTGAAATCATTTCTGCTGGAAAGCCAATCGGGGCTACATACATACCCTCTTCATTCGTTTGCTTCTCCTCTAATCCTGTATTAACGGCATACCACACAATATCAATAGTAGGAAACATATTCGTTACCTCTTGTACACTTAATAATTCTCTAAAAGATACAAATGCTTCTACAACAGATTCTTGCGGAAGACCCTTTAATACCTGCGCTTCTTCGCTACTATTATAGGACGCATTATAATTATTAGGATGAGACAACACCTCGTTATCTATATATGGGACTTCTGGAATTTTTTCATCTGTTGTATATTCACGGCTTACTTTCGTTGCTCTACTTAATACATAATCTGTTTTCTCTTCTCCTATTCGAATATCTTTCTTTCCTACCCTTTTATACAAATCAAAATGCAATTGCAAACTAAACGGTAGCAATGTTTGCTCCATGTCCCTATCTTTCAAAAATACATTTGGTTCTGTTACACTTAACGTTTGATTTACTACATTCCGTATCTCCATTGCGTTTGTAGGTGCCACTGTATAATATAAGAGTGTAGATATATATAAAATAGGTTGAATAAGTAGTAAAAAAGTAAATACAATCAAAACATTCGTAATACGCGCTCTTTTTTTACCTATTTTCAACACTTGCTCCTGTTTTCCATCAGGAAGTGAAGCCGGTCTTTGATCAAGAGCTTCTTGTAACAATTCTTTATAATCATCTTGTTCAGAATGAGGTTTATCATTTGTCATTTTGACTCTTTTCCTCCTTTAACAATTCTTTTAATCTCTTTCTCCCGCGAAATATGTGACTTTTATACGTGTTTACCTTTAAATCTAATACAGTAGCACCCTCTTCGTACGTTAATTGATGTACGTCACATAATAAAATAGATTGTGCCTCTACCACTGGTAAAGTATGAATAATCTGAATTAATTTTTCATAACTATTTTTTGCGACTACATACTCTTCTGTAGATTCCCCTGCTTGTATTGTCTCTAATTCTTCCGTTCCTACAAAAGTTACTTTTTTCTCTTTCCTAACAAAATCAATAAACGTATGATATGCCACTTTAAATAGCCATGATTTTACCTTTTGGTTTTCATAGTCTTCTAGATAAAGATACGCCCGATAAAAAGTCTCCTGCATCAAGTCCTCCGCTACGTGATGGCTACGAGAAAGGGAAAATAAATACCGGTACACATCGTTTATATAAACTTTATATATTTCTTCAATTTCCATCCCCCTCCTCCTTTCATATATAACACGAATAAGCGCGTTAAAAAGTTGCATTATTTTTCCTTTTTATATTTTTTATTTATTAAAAAAGAAATAACATTTATAGATTTCAATAACTATTTACAATTATAAACAAAATATGAGATGTTATAACTGTAAATTCCTAAAAAAACTCCACATGTAGTATGTACGGAGATTATCTCATGGGTTATTTACAAATTATAGGTGGGGAATATTTGACGCTTATTTCATAAACATACAAAAAAGTGTTAAGTACATAATCATACTTAACACTCTAGTAATAAAGTATAATAGCTATTTACTCGTAAAGAACCGATCGAAAATTTGATAAATAGCTGAAAGACCAAAGAGCCAATAAATAGTATCCACAAACGCCGGCATAGAACCAAACCATTTCTCAACTACATTATAATCTAACGCTACAAACAACCAATTCAAACCGCCAAGAATCACCAAAATTACTGTAAGGTATGACAAAAATTTCATTATGATTGCCCCCTAGGTGATAAGATGGTGAAAGGCCTTTCACTAAAATATATGTAATGGATTCTAAAAC
>NZ_JBFUIN010000626.1:0-1824 GCF_056401855.1 Bacillus sp. P4_D3 | reverse complement strand
GCATCACTTTTTGGAATAGGTTCCATTTTGCATCCCACTCTTGCTTATAATGATGAACGAATAAATCTTCTTCATCAGCTACATAGTTTGATACGAAAGGTTCTAACACTCCTTTAGCGTCTTCTTGCATAAAAGCTTTATCATTTTTTTCAAAAAAGCTTTTCTCATTTTTAAAATGTCCCAGTGCCTTTTTAAAATCTTTTATTTCTATTGAAGGAAACGGCTCTTTATGTGTAATAACTTTATATTCATAATCCACTGTTCCACCCATAGAAATCGATTCATTTTCCACTTTGCAATTCACAACAATTTCATCCTTTGCACGCTTCATCGCTTCATCTATCCATTTTTCAAGACGTAATGATGTCGCACGCATTTCTTGTAATAAATCATGTTGAATAAATGAAACTAATTCCATTACACATTGTTGCAACTGCATTTTCACATTCCCGTCTGTTCGTAACGACGCCGGATTAATAAATTCAGTAAACACATCGTTATAGCGTAAAAATAGACGTTGGTGTACATAATAAAGCAATTCTTTCACTTCATTTTGCATTGCTTGCTCTTCAGCAAGTACACTATATGATGAAATAATATGAAGTAGCTGATCACGCTCTGCTTCATATTTTTTTGTTTGCTTCTCTTTCTCATCATTTCCCTGCTTCGCGCCATTTATCATATTTACAAGAAGCTGATTCGCTCCTTGCAATGCACTATATAAAGCGTGCACAGATACAAGCATTAAATCCCTCATCATAAAGGACGTAAATGATTCTTCAAACTTAGCAATCCCAGAGTTTTGTAAAATACCATACTTTTCTTTATCAATACGTTTCCCTTGCTTTTCTTCAAGTGCACATAAACTTGAAATTGCAAATAAACGTGGATCTCTAATACCGTATTGTAAGAGCTGATCCGCAATATAACCTTTTACCATTTCAAGTTCTTCTTCGGATTGTGCTAAATCGGCAGCATTTATTAAGAAGAACATTTTATCAAGTGCAAATGTATCCTTTACACGACCGAGCTGAATTAAAAACTCACGATCTGCGCGAGAGAAAACATGATTATAGTATGTTACGAATAAAATAGCGTCTGCGTTTTTAATATACTGAAATGCAACATCCGTATGGCGAGCGTTAATAGAATCCGCCCCTGGTGTATCTACAAGCGCTACTCCTTGCCTTGTTAAAGCACAATCATAATAAAGCTCCATATGCTCAACAAAGCATGATTTTTCTTCATTAGCTACATAATCAGAGAACTCCTCTAACGTAACTTGTACTTGTTCCCCTAAATGATTAGCAACTGCCTCATATCCTTTTTGTACCGCTCGTAAAAAGCTAAATGTTGTTTTTTGCTTCCCGCTTGGTGAAGGATATTTCATAATTTTATCAATTTGCGTTAACGCTTCTTCCAATGTAGCAATTTCATAGTGAAACATTTTATAAACAGCTTTCATATCTTCTAACAGCGCTTGCTCTGATTTAAACTGGACAATTACCGTTCCATGTTGTTTATCTTCTGTAACTGGCAAAATTTGATTTATTGTTGCTGTCGTTGGGTTTGGCGATACAGGAAGTACCTTTTCACCAAGCAATGCGTTAGCAAATGATGATTTCCCAGCACTAAAAGCTCCAAATAACGCTACTGTAAATTGCTTCGTTTCTACACGCTGTCTTTTTCCAACTACTTCTTGCTGTAAATGTTTCATTGTAGGCAATGGATCTAATATCGTTTCAGCTTTCTTCACTTTTTCTAATATACGCTGAATATTTAAAGCTTTCGTTCCTTTAATCTCTTCTTCACTAGCCGCTACGT
>NZ_JBFUIN010000625.1:0-1828 GCF_056401855.1 Bacillus sp. P4_D3 | reverse complement strand
CTTGTGCTATACTCCATTTATCCTTATCTGGTTTTCTATTAAATTGAGCATCACTTAACAAAGTAATTTCCTCAAATAATTGATTTCTCGTTTCATAAAACTTGTCATTTACAAATGTATTCATGTGAATTCTCCTTTCATTAGAACCTACATACTTAGATTCCTACGTTAGAAATATTCTCTATAGAAAAAAGATTTTCCTTCACTACTATTTCAATCCAATCTTTTCTTGCTTTAATAGTTTCTCTAATTCACGACGAAATATATGAGTTTTCTCAACATCCTTGAGGTTTTCATCTGCTACAGCTACACCATAATACTTTCCACCGAATCCTTTCGATACAACTACGTAAAACGTTCCTAATTATCAATCTAGCATTAAGTAAATGTAAAAAATCACCCTATTTATTCATTTTTCATGCGTATGTATGTACATTTGTTAATTTATTCGATATATTATGGGTATTGAATGATTACGAAAAGATAATAGGTCGCTCGTATAACACCTTATATTTTTATATCCGTGAAAACTGCAAAATGTATGAAATTCCATTTGTCAAATGAATTTAATGCGGAAGGAGGTTTGTGGTTACTTCATCGGGATATAATAATCAGTTTTGAACTGATAAAAATACAGGAGGCGACATGATGTTTCGTACGATTTCAAACTTTATGAGAGTAGCTGAGATAAGAAACAAAATTCTTTTTACACTAGCGATGTTAATTGTTTTTCGAATTGGCACGTTTATTCCAGTTCCTCATACTAACGCAGAGGTATTAAAAGTACAAGATCAAGCCAACGTTTTAGGCATGCTGAACGTATTTGGCGGAGGAGCACTGCAACACTTCTCAATCTTTGCTGTAGGTATCACACCATATATTACGGCTTCCATCATTGTACAATTACTACAAATGGACGTTGTACCTAAATTTACAGAATGGGCAAAGCAAGGAGAAATGGGCCGTAAGAAGTCAGCTCAATTTACTCGATACTTTACAATCATTCTCGCATTCATACAATCCATCGGGATGTCTTATGGCTTTAATAATATAGCAGGCGGACAATTAATAACAGATCCAAGCTGGACTACATACTTATTTATTGCGACAGTTTTAACTGCTGGTACTGCATTTTTACTTTGGTTAGGTGAACAAATCACCGCTAATGGCGTTGGAAATGGTATATCGATGATTATCTTCGCAGGACTTGTTGCGGCGATTCCGAATGTTGCTAATCAAATTTATTTGCAACAATTTCAAAATGCAGGCGATCAATTATTCATGCACATAATAAAAATGGTTTTAATTGGACTCGTAATTTTAGCCATTGTCGTTGGTGTTATTTACATTCAACAAGCTGTTCGTAAAATACCGATTCAATATGCAAAAGCTGTATCAGGAAACAATCAATATCAAGGAGCAAAAAACACTCATTTACCTCTTAAAGTAAATAGTGCAGGTGTAATTCCTGTTATCTTTGCTTCTGCCTTTTTAATGACGCCKCGTACAATTGCGCAGCTCTTCCCTGATTCAAGCGTATCTAAATGGATAATTGCGAATCTTGATTTTGCACATCCATTTGGAATGACACTTTATGTAGGTCTTATCGTTGCTTTCACATATTTCTATGCGTTCATTCAAGTGAACCCTGAACAAATGGCTGAGAATTTGAAAAAGCAAAATGGATACGTACCTGGTATTCGTCCAGGTAAATCTACAGAACAGTATGTAACAAAAATTTTATATCGCTTAACATTTATCGGTGCCATTTTCTTAGGCGCAATTTCAATATTACCGCTCGTATTCACGAAAATCGCAACATTACCAC
>NZ_JBFUIN010000624.1:0-1831 GCF_056401855.1 Bacillus sp. P4_D3 | reverse complement strand
ATAAAGTGAAACTTTAATCAGTGGGGGTTTTGTTCATCCCCCACTGATTATTAGCCCTCACCAATCGGGCGTTTACAGGCAGCAGGGCTCCCACCTAACTTCTTTGCTCCASCYGAATTTTGAGGTGGGAGTTTTACTGCCCGCAAATAGCGGGATAAACTGACTATTTTCTTAAAAACAACAAACAATTTATGCACTCCTGCATACACTATTCCATTTTGCATAAAACGGAACGTTAATCATTACCGCTACCACCTTCACGACCCCGGACTTGAACTCTAGAGAATATGTACATGCTGGGCGCACACAAAAAGGAGAAGTCTATGTGACCTTCTCCTTTTTAGGAATAAGAGATGATATCAGCCGCTATCCCTTTTTCACTAACAATTTTTTGATATTTACGACTCACTGAAGATTGGCTGATTCCAAGAGCTTTTGCAGCCTTAGTCGTTGTTTTGTACTGCTTCATTGCAAGTAAAATCAATTGTTCTTCTACAGAATGTAGTGCTTCTTGTAATGGTAATACTCTTGTAATAACTGGTTTTGATTTTTTAAAGTCATAACCAGGTGTTAAAAACTTACTAACAAACTCCGCTTCAATTACTGGATCGTCTGCTGATACGACTAAACGTTCAATCATATTTTGTAATTCACGTACATTTCCTGGCCATGAGTAAAACTCTAGTAAGCTAAGCGCATCTGGAGTTAAATGATAATTTTTATTATATTTTTCATTTAACTGTTGCAAGAAATGAAAGGCAAGTACCGGAACATCTTCCATTCGCTCTCGTAGAGGAGGAACTCGCAACGGAATTACATTTAGGCGATAAAACAAATCTTCACGGAATGTTCCAGATTCCACCATCTTTTCAAGACTCTTATTTGTAGCAGCAATAATTTGTACATTTATTTTCGTAGGTATTGTACTTCCAATAGGAATTACTTCTTGTTCTTGCAAGACTCTAAGTAATTTCACTTGCAAATGTAAAGGCATTTCTCCAATTTCATCTAAAAATAAAATACCTTGATCAGCCCGCTTAAAATATCCTTCTTTTCCATTTTTATCAGCTCCTGTAAAAGCACCTTTCGTATAACCAAATAGTTCACTTTCTAACAAAGTTTCTGGAATTGCACCACAATTTAATTTTAAGAATGGCTTTGAAGACCGGTTTCCAAGTTGATGAATTGCCTGAKCAATTACTTCTTTTCCGACGCCAGATTCTCCAGAAATAAGAACATTGGAAGAAAAATCTGCTATTTTTTTAGCTTGGTTAATAATTTGCTCCATTTTTGGACTACAGTAAATAAGCTTCTTAAGAAAACGATCTTTATTTTTAAAGTCATCTAACTCCTTCTTATATCGCTCTGATATCTTCTTTATTTCATGTAATTCCGTCTTCAATCTCGTCGCTTCGGTAATATCCCTTGATGCAATAATAATACGATGAAGCTCTCCGTTTTCATTAAATACAGGGTTTCCAACTGCTAATATTTTTCTTCCGCTTTTTGTTTCTTGTACAACTGATACCTTTTTTTGTTTTTCCAACACTAATCGCGTAACAGATGGACTAAATAATCCTTTCTTTTCTAAGTCTAAAAGATTTTTTCCTAAAAGGTCTTTCAAATTACTCCCCCAAAAATCATTGATAACAGTTTCACTATAACGAATTAATTCCCCTTTATGATTAACAACTAATATTTCATCATAAATACTAGACAAGATTGCATGTAAATCTTCATTTAAATCCTTTATATATTCAATTTCCATCGCCATGTCCTCGACCATCGGCAAATCTTGCACAATAATAACCATTCCTTCAATACTTTGATC
>NZ_JBFUIN010000623.1:0-1837 GCF_056401855.1 Bacillus sp. P4_D3 | reverse complement strand
CTTTGGATGAATGGCATGCCTATACTGTTAGCCGTTATCATTGCGCTCGTAATAAGTTGCATAGCGGGCGGATTAAATGGACTTATTATAAAAATGACAGATGTAGAACCTCTTGTCGTTACACTTGGAACGATGTTTTTATATGCAGGAATTGCCCTTGTTATTTCAGGTGGTTCGGGTGCAGCGGGCTATGAAGGAATAAGTGGTTTACCAGATTCGTATGTGCAACTGGCAAATGGTAGTTTTATCGGTATACCTAATTTATTATGGCTCCTTGTCATTTTAACGATAGTATTTACGATATTGTTTCACCGTACAACATACGGTCGCCACGCAAAATTAACTGGCGCAAATGAAAGTACGGCGAAATATTCCGGAATTCGAACGAAGAAAGTAGTGATTACTGCTTACGTACTTTCTGGGTTAGGAGGTGGATTAGGAGGAGCTTTCTTAACAGCGTATTTCGGTTCTGCTCGTGCTGATATTGGAAGTGAAACCATTTTGCCAGTTATTACGGCAGTTGTATTAGGCGGCACACTAATTACAGGCGGAAAAGGGAGTATTATTGGGACAGTACTAGCGAGTGTTTTTATAGGACTCATGCAGTACGGTTTGCAAATGACGGGCTTAACGAATGAACAATCTAATGTAGTAATAGGTATTATCCTTATTGTTTCTGTTATTATGAGACATTTCAAATTACAACGATTCACTACGGGGAAAAGAAGGAATTTGCATAAGGGGGAAATGTCATGAAGAGAAAACTGGGGATTGTTATTATTATGTGTATTTGTTTAATCGGTTTAATTGCTTGTTCTAGCCAAACTGCGGATAAGAAAAAAGCAGATGATGTAAAATTTGCGTTCATTCCGRAATTAACGGGAGTTGGCTTCTTCACATCAGGTGGTGAAGGTGCAAAAGAGATGGGAGATAAGTTAGGTGTACAAGTGAAGTACGATGGACCGTCTGAGGCAAGTGTATCAGGGCAAGTAAAATATATAAACAATTTTATTAACCAAAACTATGATGCAATTATGGTTTCATCTACGTCAGTTGATGGTCTCTCGCAATCATTACAACGTGCAAAGAAAAAAGGGATGACAGTATTAACGTGGGATTCTGATGTGAATCCGAAAGACCGTTCGTTTTATATTAGCCAAGGTACACCAGACCAACTTGCAAACTTATTAATTGAAATGACTTCTAAGCAAATTGGAGATAAAGGAAAAGTAGCATTCTTTTATTCAAGCCCGACTGTAACAGATCAAAATCAGTGGGTAACGAAGGCGAAAGAGATTATTAAAGAGAAATATCCGAATTGGGAAATTGTAACGACGCAATACGGTGAAAATAATGCGCAAAAATCTTTATCAGTTGGAGAGAGTAYTTTAAAAACGTATCCAGATATTAACATAGTAATATGTCCAGATGCAACAGCACTACCAGCAATGGCACAAGCAGCTGAGAATTTGAAAATGGATAAGAAAGTAGTCGTAACGGGGTTTTCGACACCGAACGTTATGCGTGATTATGTGAAACGAGGAACAGTACAACAATTTGGATTATGGGATGTAAAACAACAAGGTGCACTAGCAACTTATGTTGCAAACGAAATTGTTGTAAAAGGGAAGAAGTTAAAAGTCGGGGATAGCTTTGAAGTAAAAGGAATCGGAAAAGTGAAAGTAGAGCCGAACTCTATTCAAGGGTATGACTATGAGGCAGAAGGAAATGGTATTATCGTATTACCTGAACGAGTTGTATTTACGAAAGATAATATCGATAAGTATAATTTCTAGTAGAAAATAAAAACGTCCGAATATATCGGACGTTTTTATTA
>NZ_JBFUIN010000622.1:0-1838 GCF_056401855.1 Bacillus sp. P4_D3 | reverse complement strand
CTTCTATATTGAGTGGTGTGGAAGCCATGCATATGATTAAAAAAGAACAGATTGATTTACGGGATCAGTCTGTCCAAAATCAGAAAGAGTTCATCCATCAATTGTTTGGGCTAACAGCATAAAATACAATTCCGCTAGAAATATATACGCTATATTCTCGTCTACTTTATCTTTGCACCAGAACCAACGTACCTAAAGGGGCAATAATGGACTAAACATATAAAGAACTATTACATCAAAGATAACGCCAAAACAATAAAGGACCCCTTATTCAACATAAATATGACAATGACATAGCTAGTTTTTATACAAACACATAATCCAGATATAACATGTTATACTCAAAAAGAAATAAGCAATCCTACTTATTTTTAAAGTAATTAAGTAGATTTTATTTCATTAGTTTAAGGATATGTACAAAAAAAAGAACCTATTAGGTTCTTTTTTTTGTACATATCCTTATTTTTCAAATTCTTTAAAAGTATCTTTTAAATCTTTATCTGTTATTTTTATATCTGCTTCCTTAAATAAATCTTTGAAAAATTGTTGTTGCCATTGTTGGTCTTTTAAACGTTTCTGTTCCAATTCCTTACGAATATTATCTTTTTCCTGATCAAAAGGTTTTAACTCTTTTTTCTCTGTTAATTTAATAACATGGTAACCATAAGAAGATTTTATTGGATCACTTACTTGTCCAGCTTCTAATTTATAAGCGGCTTCTTCAAATTTAGGATCCATTTGACCTGGACCAAATTCAGGTAATTCTCCACCTTTTTCTTTTGAACCAGGATCCTCCGAATATTGTTTTGCTAATGCTGCAAAATCTTCTCCATTATTTAATTTTTCTTTTATTTCTTTCGCCGTTTTTTCATCTTTTACTAAAATATGACTTGCTTTTAATTTTGGCTTATAAAGATTTTTTATCTCTTTTTCCGTAACTGAAGCTTTAACAGCTTTTTCAAACGCCATTTGCCTTTTAATTATCTTTTTAAGATCATCTTCATCTTTAGCACCAGTTTGTGTTAAATAGGCTTTAAAATTATCACCCATTTGTTTTTTTAATTCTTCAACTTTTTTCTTTACCTCATCATCTGAAACTTTATATTTATCTAATAAAATCTTGTCTAACATTGCTTGTTGTAGAACAACTTTTCCTGCTGTCTCTTTCAACTCTTTATTAAATTCTTCTTGGGTCAAATTTCCTGATTTTGATGTAGCAAGATTATCTGAATTACCACATGCAGATAATAGTAAAATACTGCTCATTGCAGCACCTATAAAAATATGTCGTTTATTCAATTTTTTATACCTCATTCTATAAATTGATTTATAGTTTAGTATATTTTATTTCCTTAATAAAACAAAATTTTTATAAGAAATAGACTTTGTTTATTTTCATTGAAAATGTAATATAGATTCACTAAAAACAAAGGTTTTTACCCTGTTTTTGGGTATAAGGTAATGGCTGGAGTGAGGAGGTCTAGCAAAGGGGGCTATCCCCTTCTAGTTCCCCTTTCCTTAAACCTAAAAACTGAAAGTAAACTTTTACATAGAAGTTTACTTTCAATTTTCATCAAAAAAAATAAAAGATGATTTCACATTTATCATCTTTTATCCTTAAAAATAACAAAAAATTATTTTATTTCATCTAACTTATTCATTTTTCTAAGTAACTTAGTTTTTGTTATATCTCTAGAAATAATAAATAAAACTAAGTTAACCAAAATTAAAATTACATCTATACAAATAACCCAAAAATCACTTTTTATAAAAGAATTAGTCAAAACCAATATTAATAAGCTAATTCCTGAAATTAATCTTACTTTGTTTTGTTCTTC
>NZ_JBFUIN010000621.1:0-1842 GCF_056401855.1 Bacillus sp. P4_D3 | reverse complement strand
CATCCGTCAGGTTCAAAATTAAAACGTATATTAATGAGAAGGAAATGCTTTTTTTTCTTGTAAAATGGCATTATGAGCGATTTTCATTTTAGCAAGTACGTACCGTAATCGATCTTCGGCATTTTCATCTTTATTTTGCTGCAAACTCGCCAAATTCTCTACAGAACTCGCTAAATTTTCAATCACGCCTCGAAGTTCAGGATGATGATTAAAAAAAGATTCTTGTACTAATACTTTCCTTAAATCACTAGCTAAATCCATAATTCTAGACAACTGTTCTTTTTCCTCCATTTTCATCCCTCCTGAATATCTTATGTATTAAATATTCTCTAGACAAGGAAAAAAGCCCTTTAAATTAAAAGGACTTTTACATTTTTATATTTCCTGTCAGTAACATATAAAGTGATGTGATAGCTGCAATAACAATTGCCCACATCACATATCTCTCTATACCTACAAAACAACGATTCCCTTTTTCTTTTCTTGCAAAAACGTACACGATAATCCCGATTCCATATACAATTGAAACAAGTAATAAATTCTTTAAACCAGCTGCATAAATGAGCCATACAGAATATACACAAGCAATTAAAGCTAATAAGCCATTTTTTACTCTCGCAACTTTCAGCTCTTTCGTAATGACTAATTTCAATTGAAATAGCGCTGATAATAAATACGGTAATAAAATTGATGTTGACGCAATAAAATACATAATTTGATATGTCGATTCTGAAAACAGAACGATTATAAATATAATTTGGGCAACGATATTTGAAATCCATAATGCCATATGCGGCGTTTGCTTCTTATTTGTTTTCGTAAAGACTTTCGGAAACACGCCATCTTTTCCTGCTACATGCGAAATTTCAGAAACAAGTAAAAACCAACCAATCAATGTCCCTACAAGTGAAGCAACTAAACCGATGTTAATCGCAACTGCCCCCCATGGTCCAACAACATGTTCTAATACATGTCCCATTGAAGGAGTTTCTAAAACCGAAAGTTCATTTCTCGTCATAGCTCCCATTGACAGAACAGAAATTAAAATATAAATAGACATAACTAAAATTAACCCAAGTACTGTCGCTTTTCCAACATCTCTGCTATTTTTAGCTCTTCCTGATAATACAACTGCTCCTTCAACCCCAATGAACACCCAAAGAGTTACAAGCATTGTATTTTTCACTTGACCTAGTACAGAGGAAACTGAGATTGTTCCTTCGCCCCAAAAGTCATGTGTAAATGTATCCCAGCGAAACGCCGTTACCATCACAACAATAAATAATAAGATCGGAACCAATTTCCCAATTGTTGCGATAACATTCATAATGGAAGCTTCACGAATTCCAAATAATATAAGAAAATGAAGTGACCATAATAAAAGAGAGGCACCAATGATAGACGCAGCATTATTTCCTCCTTTAAAAATCGGGAAGAAATAACCTAATGTACTAAACAGTAACATAATTGTTGCGACATTTCCTAAAATCCCTGCCAGCCAGTACCCCCACGCACTGTTAAAACCAATATATTCACCGAAACCAGCTCGTGCATAACTATAAATTCCGCCCTCAAGCTCCGGTTTTTGTCTTGCTAACGTTTGATATACGAGCGCAAGCGGAATCATTCCCATCGCTGTAATACACCAACCAATTATTGTTGCACCACTATTTGCTCCTACTGCTAAATCATGCGGTAAACTAAAAACACCGCCACCAACCATTGTTCCAACTACTAATGCGATTAACGGAAAAAACCCTAACTTCTTTTCTATTTGTACCACCCCATCTGTCATTCTAGGTGTTATGTTCGTTCAACTATTAAAGTCACCTTTTCTCTAAT
>NZ_JBFUIN010000620.1:0-1844 GCF_056401855.1 Bacillus sp. P4_D3 | reverse complement strand
CCCTTATATATATATATATATATTATTGCAACACCTGCCAGAGGCAGGCATTACTTTTTGTTATTTTATTTATGATGAAAAAGCGGTACCCTCTTTTCTATAAAAGCCTCCACTCCCTCTCTTACATCACTCGTTTGAAATACATGGCCGAAATTCTCAGCTTCTATTTTTAGCCCGTCCTCAAGAGAAGAAGATAATCCCTTATTGATAGATTGCTTCATCAAAGATAAAGCAGGAAGGGAAAATTGAGCCATCTTCGCGGCTAGTTCCTTCGCCTTATTCAGCGCTTCGCCACGCGGAACAACATGATTCACCAAACCAACTCGCCAAGCTACCTCGGCAGTGAACGGTTCACCAGTGAACATCATTTCTTTCGCACTTGCAGTTCCTATTAATCGAGGCAAACGTTGCGTGCCTCCCGCACCTGGAAACAATCCTAACTTCACCTCTGGAAGTCCGATTTGGGCATGTTCTTCTATAATCCGTAAATCACATGATAAGGCTAATTCACACCCGCCCCCAAGCGCTAATCCGTTAATAGCAGCGATTACAGGCTTCGACAATCTTTCTATTTTATTTAATGGATTCTGAAGCCACAATGATTTTCCCTCTGCATATTCATTCCCTTTCCCAATCCATTCCGGAAATGACTTGATGTCTCCTCCTGCAACGAAGGCCTTTTCTCCAGCGCCAGTTAGAAGTACAGCAATTACTTCATCATCCCGTTCGATTTCATCGACCACCACCGTCAGTTGCTCAACCACAGCACCGCTCAATACATTCACAGGAGGATTATCAATGATGATTGTCGCGATTCCTTTTTCTTTGGACCATGTAACAACCCGCTTATTTTCCAATTCAATCCCTTCTTTCCAATATGTAATGAGATAAAAAGCAAACTGTTTTACTCCCCTTCAGCACATCAACTCGTTCTTTTAATTACATAGCCGACCTGTTCGCGATCCCAAGCAGTACTGATTCCTTCCTCCTTCAGCTTGAACTTCTGAATCCGTTCCGTCGCGGTTTTTGGGAAAGTTTCACTGAACTGAACATATCGCGGCACCATGAAGTAAGCCATACGTTCTTGACACCAATCTATAATCTCTTCATGGGACATCGTTTCTCCTTTCTTTACAATCACATATAATTTGACATCCTCTTCTCCCACTTCCGATGGAACACCGATGGCCGCTGATTCAAGTACTTTCGGGTGATTATTCACTACCTTTTCGATTTCCCAAGAGGAGATATTTTCTCCACGCCTCCGGATACACTGTTTGATTCGATCGCAAAAATATAAGTAACCTTCCTCGTCTAGATAACCGCGATCTCCTGTATGGAACCATCCCTCCTTCATCGCCTCTTCTGTTTTATCCCGCATTTTATAGTAGCCTTCCATGAATGCTTGTCCCTGTAAGGAACGTATAAAAATCTCTCCAATTTCACCAGTCCGCGCTTCATTTCCATCCTCATTGATAATCTTCGTCTCTACGTAAGAATAAGGCTTTCCAATAGAAGGCGGCTTATTGGCATTCAATGGATTCGTTACACAAAAACCCGTCGTTTCCGTTAATCCGTAACCTTCTACAATCTGGACGCCAAACCTCTCCTCAAACGGCTTCCAAAATTCCTTAGGCGTAGCAGCACAAGCCGTCACCCTTACAAAATTTTCATTATCGTTTTCCTTTTCTGGTTGCTTGCAGAGAATAGGAATCATAGATCCTAAAGAATTAAAAATGGTTGCGCCATGACCGCGAATTTCATCCCAAAATCCAGAAGCACTAAACCGCTTGCCAAGAGCAATTGTTGCATTGGAAGAAATAGCACCGAGTACTGTATGGGCC
>NZ_JBFUIN010000619.1:0-1852 GCF_056401855.1 Bacillus sp. P4_D3 | reverse complement strand
CTTTCACTGTATAGTTCAATGTTGAAAAGTAAAGAAATACTCGAAGTATTACCTGAAGAGCTTGTTCAAGAAACAGAAAAGAGTTGTCGTAAAAAAGAAGTATATGTGGAAGACTTACCAGCTTTAATTTACATACATCATCGCATAACAGGCATTGAAATCGGACAGAAGTTCCATCACGTCGTTATTGATGAAGCACAGGATTTTTCACCCTTCCAAGTTTATGTATTAAAAGAAATTACACTAGGTAATTCTTTCACTATATTAGGTGATTTATCTCAAGCGATTTATGATTATCAAGGAATTGAAGACTGGAATGCTTTTAAGGAAGTATTCCAAGAAACAGGCTATTATGAATTGACGAGAAGTTATCGCTCTACAAAAGAAATTATTGAATTTGCTAATGAAATAATAAAAAATGCAGAGATTCCAGTAGGGCTTGCTACACCAGTTTTCCGTAGCGGTGAAGACGTGAAAATAATTCGGGTAGAGGACCAATTTATTGAAATTGTGAAGGCATTACAACATCTACAAAATGAAGATGTGAAAACAATTGCGGTAATAGGAAGAACAGACGATGAATGCCGTGATATATATGAGAAGTTAACAAATGCTGGATTGACTGTTAACTTCATTGAAGCAGATCAAAGTAAGTATGAAGGTGGTATTTCGGTAGTACCAGTATACTTGGCGAAAGGGTTAGAATTTGATGCCGTACTTCTAATCGACGTTGATGAAGAACATTACAAAAATACAAAACATGATGCGAAATTATTGTATGTCGGATGTACGAGATCACTTCATGATTTATGGATTTTCTATAGTGGGGAAATATCGCCTTTAATTAAGAGATAGAAATATATAACAAATTCAAGAGGCTTTTCTAGTAATGAACAGAAGACCTCTTGTTTTCCTATATAAAGATACGGGGGAGAAAATGGGAATGATTACAAAGGTAATAACAAAAAGAAATTGGGAAATCGCGAAAACAACGGGAGAAATTAATGAAGAATCACTTATAAAAGAGGGGTTTATTCATTGTTCATTATTAAACCAAGCTTTAAAAGTTGCTCAAAAACATTTCATTCATGAAGAAGATGTTTTATTACTTACAATTGATCCATCCCTGTTAAAAGCAGAAATAAAATATGAACTTGCTTCTAACGGTCAAAAATATCCGCATGTATACGGAGTAATCAACGTAGATGCAATTGTAGATGTTGTCCCATTTCCAAAAGAAAAAGGAGAGTTTATATTACCAGAGGTACAAAGTTAAGCGTGTTATATAGGCATTTAAGTTAGCTAGAAAAGCACAAATCATATCGTTTGTGCTTTTTATTGTATATTTTTTTGAAAAATCATTGTTTTTGTCACACTAATACTGTACGATACATAGTATAAAACACATACTGTATGACATATAGTAATGGAAATGAGGTGGATGAATGGATACTTTATTAAATTCATTAATTACTGAGCTAAGGAGAGGGACATTGACATTAGCGGTTTTAAGTCAACTAAGAACGCCGCAGTATGGATATTCGCTTGTCCAATTATTGGAGCAATCAGGAATCATGATAGATCAAAGTACTTTATATCCACTACTTCGCCGATTAGAAAAGCAGGAGCTAGTGACGAGTAGTTGGGATAAAACTGAGAGTAGACCTCGTAAGTATTATGTTTTAAGTGAATATGGATTAGATATATTTTTGCAGTTGAAAAAGGAATGGATAAAGGATTCGAAAGAACTTTATAACTTATTAAAGGAGGAGGACAAGAATGAGTTTGATTGATATCTACGTCGAGGAAGTTGCGAAGAGATTACCTGAAAAAAATCGTGAAGATATTATAC
>NZ_JBFUIN010000618.1:0-1855 GCF_056401855.1 Bacillus sp. P4_D3 | reverse complement strand
TTCCCCAACCACACATACTATCCAAAACAGTGCTTACTGTTTTTCCATGTTCTGTTAAGCTGTATTCAACTTTAGGTGGTATTTCTTGATAAATTTCACGTTTTATAAGTTGATCTTGTTCTAATTCACGAAGCTGCTTCGCTAATGTCCCTTGAGATATATCTGGTATTAGCCGCTTTAATTCACCAAACCGTTTCGTTCCATCTGTTAGCAAAATAAATAAAATAAGTGGTTTCCATTTCCCACCGATTATTTGTAATGTCGCTATTACTCCTTTTAATTTCGGTTCTTGTAAATCCATTTTTCTCACCTCTTCCTCAAATCATAATGAGTAATTTTTCATATTATT
This sequence comes from Bacillus sp. P4_D3, assembly GCF_056401855.1. Classification (NCBI taxonomy): domain Bacteria; kingdom Bacillati; phylum Bacillota; class Bacilli; order Caryophanales; family Bacillaceae; genus Bacillus; species Bacillus sp. P4_D3. The sequence goes on along the minus strand of NZ_JBFUIN010000618.1, from coordinate 1,506 downwards.
TATCCATACGATAAGCGATTAGTACGAAATTTGCGACTATGTACATATAAAGTGCGTACTTTTCACTTGCTATCTTTTAATGAATAATAAAAGCATGCAGTTTTATTTTAAAGTTTATATCAAGGGAGTGGCTAAAATATGTCTATTACTACATTAAAAGATAATCGTATCGTTATCATTGGCGGGAGTTCGGGTATGGGATTAGCTACAGCGAAACAAGCAATTGAACAAGAAGCACATGTTATTATTGCAGGGCGCTCGGAAGAAAAGTTAAAGGCTGCTCGAGAATTAATAAATAACAACCATCTTCAAACTTATATATTGGATAATCAAAATAAGAAACAGTTACAAGATTTTTTCAAGAAAGTTGGTAATTTTGATCATTTATTCACACCAGGTGCCTCTTATACACTTGGGCCAATAACCGCTACAGCTGAAATTGCTGAAAGCAGCTTTATCGGAAAGTTTTGGCCACAATATTATGCAGTAAAATATGCAATTCCTTTTCTTTCAAATTCAGGATCTATCGTATTAATGTCTGGTGCCTTTAGTCAGAGACCACTAAAGGGCGGAGCCGCTTATGGCGCTTGTAATGGTGCTATTGAAAGTTTAGGGAAAGCTTTAGCAGTTGAATTAGCACCGATTAGAGTTAATGTTGTTTCTCCTGGAACGATACAAAGAGAGAATGAACAAAACGAAAAAAGACTAGCTGCTTATGAAGGTTATAAATCTCTTTCTCTTGTACAACGATCTGGATATAATGACGAAATTGCACACACTGTCATTTATTTAATGCAAAATAGTTTTACTACTGGCAACGTATTGTTTCCTGATGGAGGATACATATATCATTAATTTACAAAATTTAATGCCTCCTTAGATTAACTAGTATTAAGGAGGCTATTATTGCTAATCAACGAGGCATTTGTGCTAAATATTTTCGGATAGAAATAAAGTAAAAAAGGCATCGTATATGCCTTTTTTACTTTATTGTTTATTTGTTTATCGGATAACAAACCTCTGTAACCCACTTATTAGGATCTGATTCCATCGCTGGGCTAACGTGATAAATATTAAACATCGGTCCGGCTAATTCATAACCTTCCGTTTCAWTCCATTTTGCTGCCGCCTCATTTACAGCTGTCATTTGTTCGTAACTTCCGTTAACTGTTATTGAAGCTACACAAGATGGATCTATCTTTTTGAAATTAACATCTTTTGTATTTTCATGCTCCCCTAAAATATTTATCTGTATTTCCACATCCACATCATTTTCCTTATATTCTTGATCATGGAATATAGCAATACTATAACTTGGATTAGCTATACTAATATTTTTAACATTAATTTCTTGCATTAATATACGCCATAAATCCCCTTCGCAATTATAAGATCGAATAACCTTTCTAACACTTGCTACATTTCTTTCTGGAATTTCTTTTAATGAAACATGATAGTTCATTTCAATAACATCCTCTCTCATCGTTTTCATTGAGTCTTCGAGGA
>NZ_JBFUIN010000617.1:0-1859 GCF_056401855.1 Bacillus sp. P4_D3 | reverse complement strand
AGGCTATGATAGATGGTGGAGTATTGCAAATTAATATACAAAAAATTAAAGGGAATGTTGTTATTGATATTATTGATTCAGGAATTGGAATGTCCTCCGAACAACTAAAACGAATTGCCTTACCATTTTATTCAACAACTGAAAAAGGCACTGGACTTGGTACCATGATTGCCTACAGTACTATTAAAGAATTAAAYGGAGATATAGACATAGAGAGTAAAGAAGGAAAAGGAACACGCTTTTCTATTAGTATTCCTTGTTAACATAACAAAAGTATATTTCTTTCTCATGTAATTATATCAAGATACGGTGAAAATATATGATGTTACAAGAGGTAGTAAATTTATAATAAATTCACTACCTCTTGTCTCCCTATCCACTTATCAAGTTTAATCTTAGTATCATCATTTAATCGTTTTCTTATATTTCAGCTTTTAGAATTCTTCTATTTCAACTGTAAAATGTGGCTTGAATTTCACTTCGATTCTTTTCTTTGCTTCTGCCCYTTGAATGTATAGCGAGTCATTACGCGTATAAATTTGTTTCACCGACTCCATCTTGGTTTCAATGATACGTTTGTCTTCATAAAGCATTTTTAATTCAACAGTTGCATCATAATAGAACATAATCATTACCAATTCAAATCCAAGTTTATCGATTTTGCTATATCTATACGCACTCGCACCTGGAATATAATAATCTTCTGGTCCATCCTCGAATATTTCTAATAACTCGTATTTATCATATTTTATATCCAATATTCCTCAATCTTTTTTGTACTAGAATGTTTTATGCTATTCATTTGTAACTAATCTCTGACACTTTTCCATACTGATACTAGTACTCTAAAAAAGGACGTGATCAGTATGGAAAAGTAAAACCTATTCAAGTGTTTGGACTAACAGCATAAAATACAATTCCGCTCGAAATATATGCGCTATATTCTCTATTATTTTATCTTTGCACCAGAACCTTAATTCTTAACTAACTATTTGGACAAACAGTTAAACGGGACATTTTATGGATGATAAATCTAGGTTATGGCCCGTTTTTATATGCCATTTAGATCTTCTCTTTTAACATCAATTAGTGAGATTCTTCTTTCCCACCTTTGTACAAAGTTCAAATTTGCTCTAACTTCACTCCCGTGCTCCCAAAAATTTGGCGCCTTAATCATTTTTACACCTTCAGGGATTTCATGTTCTCTTCTAGAAATATGTTTCAAATCAGAAGGTACTAACCGCAATTTAGGCATAGGATGACCTCTTTTTTTACAATCCTTAATTAATGTGCTCAATTTTATAATATAGATTCTAGACAACTACCCAAAAAAGGTGGGAATACAAGAGTTCACTGAAATCAAAAAATCATGTTATGACATATAAAACCGACAGCTCTCAATCCGTATAAATTGGCAAAGACGTAGCAATGATGCTTAAGATTCAGAAGTCTACTTTKGATTACAACAAAATATAGATTTGAATCCTATTTCTCAGTGAACAATATTATTAAAATTAAGATGGTTCAAGTCAGAGGAAGGCACCCTAGGTGTCTTTTCTTGTTTATTATAAAAAACCTCAAGCATGAATTATATACTTGAGGTTTTTTTCGATTTCTTGTCTAAAAGATACCAATATAGAACTTGATGGAATTCCTTAAAAAACATTTCTTAATACAAATTATATCATATTCGTTAAATCGTGAACTATTATTCTAACTTCTGTACAGGCAAACTACTAAAAATTAATTCAGCAACTTTTACATATCCTTTTGAGTTTGGATGAATTAAATCTGTAGACCAAAGCGTATTGTCATTAACTAAATGATGATTCCAAAAGTCAACATGATGAAGCTTATAC
>NZ_JBFUIN010000616.1:0-1861 GCF_056401855.1 Bacillus sp. P4_D3 | reverse complement strand
GAACGTAGAGATACTTTAGTGGACGGATTCCGTAAATTCGGTTGGAATGTCGATAAACCAGCTGGAAGTATGTTCGTTTGGGCTGAAATTCCGAAAGGATGGACTTCTCTAGATTTCGCTTATGCACTTATGGATCGTGCAAATGTCGTTGTCACACCAGGCCATGCATTTGGTCCTCACGGCGAAGGCTTTGTACGTATTGCACTTGTTCAAGATAAAGTAGTATTACAAGAAGCAGTTGAAAACATTAAAAATAGCGGTATTTTCTCTATTGAAAAAATAGAGGAATTAGTTAAAAATTAATAATAACTCCCCTGCTTAACTTTAGCAGGGGTATTATTATTCCTGGAGGTACGACATGAATATTAAAGATACCCTTCCCCATCGCTATCCATTTTTAATGATCGATAAAATTACAAATGTTAAAGAATCTCAATCAGCTACAGGATACAAACTGATCACAAATAACGAATGGTTTATTAATAAAAATCAAAACTATATGCCTCATATGCTAATTGTAGAAGCACTCGCTCAACTTAGTGCTTTTGTAAGTACAGGAGCATCTGAAGGCCTTGGTTTCCTTTCCTCTTTAGATGGGGTGGAATTTCATGAAAATGCGTATCCCGGTGATAAACTTGACTTACATTATGAATTAACACGTAACAGACGAGGTTTTATTCTTGGGAAAGGAATTGCCTCTGTAAACGGTCAATCAATCGTTACCATTGAAAAGCTATTAATATATCAAGCTGATTAAACATATTACATAGTAAGGAGTAGGAAAATGCGGAATGTTGTTGGTATTGATGCTGGGGGAACATTAACAAAAATTGCTTACTTTAACGAAATGAACAAATTAGTTTTTGAAAAATTTTATTCATATGAACAAAAAAAAATTAAAGAATGGCTTCATAATAATAATTCAATTACACAATTATGCATTACAGGTGGTAAAGCTAAACAGTTAGAACAACTACTTTCAGGTTCATATAAAATAGTAGAATTAAACGAGTTTGAAGCTACTTTAGCAGGCGTACGCTACATACTAAAAGAAGAAAAACGTGCTATAAACAACTTTGTATTAACAAATATCGGTACAGGTACTTCCATTCACTATGTTCACGACAAGCAATACGTTCGCGCTGGGGGAACTGGCGTTGGCGGTGGTACTATTATGGGTCTTTCAAAACTATTAACAAATATAGATCATTTTGAAGATGTGATTCCGCTTACGAATATAGGCTCCAGAAAAAGTCTAGATATTACAGTTGGAGATATTTATGGTGGGATTCTCTCCCCTATTGATAATAACTTAACTGCTAGCAATTTCGGAAAAGCGACCATTACAGATTCAAATTATAGTAGTTCAGATATACTAGCTACCGTTCAAGGACTTGTCGGTGAAGTCGTCACAGCATTAAGCCTTCAATTCGCCGAAGCGAAAAATATTGACCATATCATTTACATCGGTTCTACTCTATGTAATAACGTACATCTTCAAAATATTATAAGTAGCTATACAGAATATCAAAATAAAATACCAATCTTTTTACAAGACGGCGGTTATAGTGGTGCGATTGGTGCTTTACTTCATGGTACGAAATAAAAAAGCTGACTTTTGTCAGCTTTTTTGCAATGGTACTTCAAATTCAATAATTGATTCCCCATTCTCACCAATTCGTTCCACACTAATTCTATTGATTACACAGTWCAACTTCTCATGGAAACTAGGAATATCCTTCGCTATTTCAGTTGCTAACTCAGGGCTACTTTCTCTTCCGACTGTTACATGCGGTATGTATGGAATGTCTCTTTTCAAAAATCGTAATAAGGGGCCTGTATACAATTTATCATGTAGTTT
>NZ_JBFUIN010000615.1:0-1861 GCF_056401855.1 Bacillus sp. P4_D3 | reverse complement strand
GAGCTTTCTTTTTACCGCATTTCGACAATATTCTTCTCAAATTTAACAATTTCTTTATGTTTCGTTAAATTTACTATAACATTCTTCCTTTATATTATTAGTATCGACACCTATACAGAAAGGGGACTCCACCAATGTTAGCAGCTTTCCAGCAAAAACATATAAGAAAATTTTCACCTATCACAAATACTTCTGCTTCTTGTTTAAACATTCAACCTAATCCACCCAAAATTTCAATTGCTCCTTCTGTTATTTCAGTTATCGGTGTTCATATGGGAAAAAATAAGTTAAAAATAAAAACTGGGCAAAGTACTGAGTTATCAGCTTCCGTTTTGCCAATGCAAGCGACGAACCAAGAGCTTATTTGGACAAATATGAATTCTGATGTCATCACAATCTATCCAAAAGGTGATACGGTAACGATTACTGGAAAAAGTGCAGGAAGAGCAGTTGTTATTGTCACAACTGCTGAAGGAAAATTCCGCGACTTATGTGTCGTTCACGTACAACCTTATATGACCAATCCAAAGTAACATAAAGAGAGTGGATACGAATCCACTCTCTTAATTTATTTCAATTCCAGGATTTTTTCTTTTTAACAACAAAATAAATTCTTCTTTATTTCTTGGAGAAATAAGTTCTGTTTCATATGATCCGTAAACAATTTCAAGTCGATCAAATGATAACGCATAAGCCGCTATTGGATTTTTTGTATTCGAAATTCGTTTTATATCCCGTATAAAAATACGTTTTTTAACGGGACCTGATGTAATCATAATTATTTCTTCCTTAACGATATATTTTGTTGAAAACCAACTCCAACTAAACAGTATAGCTAATGGAATTGTAAAAAATAAGAGAAAGTATTCTCTCCCTGCAAAAATTGGAGCGAAACATGTGCCTAAAACAATGAAAAAGATTGGATATAACCACGCATCTTTTTTTGATGGAAATTCCATTACGCTCCCTCCTCTCTTGATTTAAGTTAATGAATTCCCCTCCTTCTCTTATTAAAATAAAAGTAATATTGAAATAGGAGGACGACATATGAATGAACGAAAGTTTGCCTTATTTGCTGGTACTTCTCTTCTCATTATGGCATTCGCTGCATTTTTTTCTTACGGTTTTGTTCACGGAAATCTCGTTGTACAAGGAGATGTGAGCACGACACTCCATAATATTCAAACTTCAAGTTCACTTTTCAAAGCAGAAATCTTTGGTTGGATTATCATTTTTATTACAGATATTATCGCCTCGTGGGCTCTTTACTTCTTTCTAAAACCTATCCATGCTAGCTTCTCATTACTGGCTGCCTGTCTTCGTCTTATGTATACAGCTATACTTGGAATTGCTATATTCAATTTAATATTTGTATTACTTCTTTCAAAAAGTACAGTTGCTAATTCAGAAGCATATACAATGTTATTTCTAGAAGCTTTTGAATACATTTGGTCTGTAGGATTAATCATTTTCGGTTTACATCTTCTCACCTTAGGATACGTAACCTTTCAATCTAAAAACATACCGAAAACTATTAGTATATTACTGCTCATTGCTGCAGTCGGCTATACCATCATTAACGTAATGAATACGATGTTTTCACAATATGATGCGATTATCTCCATTCTTAACGTTGTCTTTCAACTACCGATGATCGCAGGTGAACTAGGATTTAGTATATGGCTATTGCTTAGAGGTGGAAAAAACTCTACTGTTTAAGTCGTTTCTTAATTCTGCTTAATGATTCTGGCGTAATACCTAGATAACTTGCCAATTGATATTGAGGAACACGATGAATTAAATGCGGGCGTTTTTGTAATAATGATTTGTAGCGCTCTTCTGGTGTCGATGCAATAAATAA
>NZ_JBFUIN010000614.1:0-1861 GCF_056401855.1 Bacillus sp. P4_D3 | reverse complement strand
TTAAAGTGTAAGTTGAATGAGAAAGTATAATATATTTTCATAGTGGAGGACGCTATTAATGGAAGTACATGGAATGGTTTCAATATGGTTAGGGAATATGGAAACGCAAGATCAGTTAGATGTATATATGGAGGTTACATATGATGAAGAAGAAGGAGACTCTATACCAGCAAGGTTTTTTGTTGATTTTAATATTGATATGATTGATGTAGATGAGGATTTTATTGAAAAGGAAGTGTTAGAAGAAGCGAGTGATGATATTTCTGTGTTGTTAACGGGATGCTCATATGATGATAAAATACTTTCTCGAATTAAGGAAGAAGTTAAATTAAAGAAATCCTATAATTCTATCGTATTAATTTATAATTTTCAGGATGACAATGCCGTTAGTAATTTTGAAGGCTTTGATTTTGTAACTGCTACAAGCTATCTATAGTTGTGAGAAAATCATAGTAAGGTAAGGAAGAATAAAAAATGAATATGTATAGTTTTTCCAATAAATATTTGGTATGATCGTGAATGGGAAAAATATACATATTGTTAATGGTTAATAGAAGGGGGGATTGTATTGAAAAGAACACCTGAATGCGTATTAGGTTTAATTGGTGGTATTTTGGGAATTATAATTTCTATTATTTTAATAATTGTAGCCATTAATGTTATGGAAGGTTTTGATTACAAACTTTTGGCTTATTATTCTATTATTTTAACGGTTCAAATAGGGCTATTCATTTTATCATGTTTAGTAAACAAGGTTAATAATAAAGTTTATGGAGTTTGTATGATTGTGATTCCTATAGTTATGTTATTTATGTCATTATTCTTTTTACTTATTCCGACAATATTACAAATTATGTCTGGTTCATTTGCATTTAGAACATTAAAGTTAGACTCTAATTGATGAATATAGCTTAAGTGTAATTTTTAGAGTCTGTATATTCAGGAAATTAGATGTTTTCGTGTGCAGTTCAAATTAACATAAGGTACAAAGTTGTATGCATTAGGAGGAGAAACAAATGATTATTTGGTCAGGTTGGGGTTTTTTAGTCGCAATTATTGTAATTATTAATACTCTTTTGGGTAAGGTTTTCTTTGAATCTATAACGGGAGACGCTACATATTTTCAAGAACATAGTTGGCCAATGGCAGTAATGTTTATTATATCAGGGCTGATGTCTTGGTATTTAGGAAAATATATTAATAAACCAAGTGGGAAAATTTATATAGATGCCGAAACTGGTGAAAAAGTTATGTTTAACAAAAGGCACTCACTATTTTTTATAAAAATGGAATATTGGGGACCGATTCTAGGAGTTATTGCGATTATAACTTTAATTACAAGATAAAAATAGAGGATGAGTATAGTACGAATAATCTATTCAAGCAAAAGGAGAATTCATTCATGAACGCAAAGAAACTACTAGGGATAGCAGTTCCAGTCATGTTGTTATTTGGTTGTGGAGTTTCTGAGAAAACGAACACATCTAAACAGGAGAAAACAGAAGAGTCTAAAGTAAAAGAATCGAAGTCTAAGATTCAGAAGGAAAAAGTTTCGAAGGAAGACTATCCTAATAAAGTATATAAATTAGGGATAGAGTTTGATAAGTTGTTTGCCGAGCATAATAAAATAACAAGAGAGGTTTTTGACGGTAAGAAAAAGAAATCAGACCTAGTAGATAGTGTGAAAGAATTGAATGAAATGTTAGATAAATTTGAGTCGATAGATCCGCCGAAAGAGTATGTAAATCAACAAAAGGATTTTGAAAAAGCAATTAGTTATTTTAGAGAGTCTTTTTCTTTAATAAATGAAGTATTCACTCGAAAAGAAAAAAGAGAAAAAGGTGATAAGACTGATAAAGAG
>NZ_JBFUIN010000613.1:0-1861 GCF_056401855.1 Bacillus sp. P4_D3 | reverse complement strand
TTACATTATTTTATAAAGAGTCACGAGTTCATAGAGAACAAAAGATTGATTGGTTTGGCGCAATTACTTTAGTTGGTGCAGTAGTTTGTTTAATGTTCGCCTTAGAATTAGGTGGCCAAAAATATGATTGGGATTCTAACTTTATTGTAAGTTTATTTGCAGGGTTCGCTATTTTAGTAATTGCCTTTATTGTTATTGAACGAAAAGTAGCAGAACCAATCATTTCATTTGAGATGTTTAAACAACGTCTGTTTGGAATGAGTACAATTATCGCCTTATGTTATGGGGCGGCATTTATGTCAGCAACTGTGTACATTCCGTTATTTATTCAAGGTGTATACGGTGGTACGGCAACAAACTCAGGCTTATTGTTATTGCCAATGATGTTAGGATCAGTAGTTACAGCACAGTTAGGTGGATTTTTAACATCAAAACTTAGCTACCGAAACATTATGATTATTTCTGCTGTAATTATGCTAATCGGATTATTCTTATTAAGTACATTAACGCCAGAAACAAGTCGTATATTATTAACAATTTATATGGTTATTATCGGCTTTGGAGTTGGTTTCTCATTCTCTGTACTAAGTATGGCTGCTATTCATAACTTCGGTATGGAGCAACGCGGTTCTGCGACTTCAACGAGTAACTTCATTCGTTCATTAGGTATGACACTTGGTATTACAATCTTCGGAATGATTCAAAGAACTGGTTTCCAGGATCAATTAGAAGAAGCGTTTAAAGGTATGAGCGGGGGAATGAATACAAACGCTTTAGGAGATTCAAGAGCTATTCTATCAGAATCGGCAAGATCTCAAATTCCGCCGCAAATATTAGATAAAATTATTGAAGCTCTTTCTAGTTCAATCGTTCAGACATTTATGTGGGCGTTAGTCCCAGCAAGTTTAGCGTTCGTATTCATTTTCTTTATGGGAAATGAGCGCATGGTATATAAGAAAGAACAAAACAAGGTGAAAAGTGAAACATCAAAAGCGTAAAGAAAAAGCTCCTTTGAATTTTGAAAGGAGCTTTTTCTTATGTACGGAGTCGAATTAGCCTTCGATAATTTCGTATTCTTCGTCTGCTAATAATAAAATGTGTGTTTTCTTACCTTTGTTTTGAACTTCAATTACATCATATGTACCTAAGTCTCTTAGCTTGCTTTGAGAAGCGTTAACCATAACTTCCATAGAATCAATTAAGATATCTTCTTCAACGTATGATTCAGGTAATGCCATATCTTCAGTATCTAATACACATGTATATAGATTTTGTAAGTTCTCAGCAGTTGGGTTTTGTTCCTCAACATCAATAATGTTTTTTACTGCTTCCATATTTTCTTCGTTTACTTGATATACTTTAATTTTAGTCATTGTTTTAATCTCCTTTATTACGTAATCTTAGAGGCTGCACCTCATTATAACGCTTTTTCATTGAAAGATGAAATTGTTATATGTATTTATAGTAAAAATTATGTGTTATTACTTATTATTGGTGTAATTTCCATATTGATGTTAGGCGTAACTAATTATATCCTTATGTTAAAATTATATTGTCCAAGCTTTTCTTATATCCCGTTCATATTATGTATATTAGATAAAAACATATAGGGAAGGGATTGAATGTAAGTGGATTGCGAGCCGAAACGAAATTGTCAATGTTGTCAAACTAGTATATGTGAATTTTTAGAAAGTCTAGAATCTTTTACAAAGGTTGAGAGTATCGTAATAGCTGGAAACGAAATCGTTGTATCTTATTTCCTTTCATTTAACAAGATGAAAGGTATCGTGTCATTTGCACAAGAAGACAGTGAGGTAATATTTGTAGATTGTTCAAGAATTGATGCGATTCGAATAGGGAA
>NZ_JBFUIN010000612.1:0-1864 GCF_056401855.1 Bacillus sp. P4_D3 | reverse complement strand
ACTACGAGAAGATTCTAATACGTAAAAAGGTTCCCAAATTTTATCTATCTCTTTAACGCCCTCAGCAGCAATACCATTTTGAATTTGAAAATACACAACGTCATTTTTCTCTTCTAATGTGATTTTTATATTTTGATTCGTTGTATATTTTATCGCATTAGAGATTAAATTTTGAAAGACCATTCTCATTTTATTTAAATCAGCATAAACAATCGCGTCACCAGCATTATAGTTCACTTGCAACTTGATTTCTTTCGAATCCAGTTCAATTTTATGCTTATCTATTATACTTTGGACTAGTGGTTCAATAGGGAATTCTTCTTTTTGTAAAATATCTCTTTCTAGTTTAGAAAATCGCAATAACTCTTCAATTAAATTTGAAATTTGATCTGTTTGTTTAATGATTGTATCAACATATGTGCCATCATCTAAACCATCTTTTATTCCCATAGAATATGCTTTTACTAATGCGATTGGTGTTTTTAATTCATGAGTTACATCGCCCATAAATCGTTTTAAGTGGTCATTTCGATCTGTTAAATCTTGATGTGCTTCATGTAATTTATCACTCATGATGTTAATACTATTTGCTAAATCACCTATTTCATCATTCGTTTTAACTTTCGTCCGTTTAAATTTCAGACGTGAAATATCTTCTGCGACATCACTCAATTCTTTCAGTGGAGTAGTGATTGTTTTTGAAAGAATCCAAACAAGCACGATAATAAGAAATAGTGAGAATCCCAAAATGTATAAATAAAATGAGTTAAGCGTTTTAATTACTTCATTGGAATGTGCGATAGAAACTCCTACTAAAATCAACATATCATCTTTCGCAATGTATTTCGCAAAAAAACTAGATTTTATCTTTTCTTGATCATATATTTTATTCGATTGTCCGAGGTTCTTCACTTTCGTAATTTCTTCTTTTGTAATCCAAAGTTTATTCAATGCAACTCTCTTTTTTGTAAGCTGCATGCGTAATTCTTCATTAATAGCATCTTCTGAATTATTTATTGATGTATATGCAATCGTAACATTACCTTCATTTTCAATGCGATTTATAGCATCATCCAGTTCTTCACGCGGTATCGACTGTATTTCCGCTGTAATGCCTTCTAAGCTTTCACGTGTTTTGTGCACATTATATTTTGGTAAAAAATAGTTAATTAATAATAAAGAGATGACAAAAATAAGGATGACTGTTAAAGAAATGCTGAAAAATAACTTTTTACCGAGCTTATTCACACTCTTCCTCCAAACTGTATCCTAAACCACGATGTGTCTTTATAATATTTTCTCCTATTTTTTTACGTAATCTTCTTACATGCGTATCAACCGTTCGCTCTTCCCCAAAATAATCAAATCCCCAGACGATATCTAACAACTTTTTCCGTGTTAAAATCGTGCCTTTATGATTTAAAAAGCACTTTATTAATTGTAATTCTGTCTTTGTAATGTCTAATTCTTTCTCATTTTTATATACTTTATTTTTGGTGAAATCTATTTTTAAATCTTGAACTTGAATAACATCTTCATGCTGCACAAGCTTTTTCGCTCGGGTTATTAGCACTCCTGGATGAAATGGTTTTTTTACATACTCATCTGCCCCGCTTTGAAGAGCTACTAATTCATCTTCACTTTCACTTTTCGCAGTAAGCATTAATACTTTCACACTTGAATTCTTTTTTATTTCCTGACAGACAGTAATACCACTATTTTTCGGCATCATCCAATCTAAAATAGCTAAGTCAATTTTCTCATCGTAAAATATTTGAAGTGCTTCCTCTCCATCCTTCGCTAATAAAACTTCGAAGCCTTCTTTTTCAAAATACGCTTTTAAAATTTTCAGCATATCTTGTTC
>NZ_JBFUIN010000611.1:0-1870 GCF_056401855.1 Bacillus sp. P4_D3 | reverse complement strand
GTCCTGAAAGAGAAAAATTACAAGAATTAATAGATAGCTATGGATTGAATGCCCATTTTATTTTACTGGGGAAGAAGTTGAATCCATATCCATACATGAAAAATTGCGATATATATGTACAAACATCTATAAAAGAAGGTTTTGGTCTTACTGTAAGTGAAGCTAAGATAGTCAAAAGGCCTATTGTATGTACTAATTTTTCTACGGCAAAAGAAATAATTAATCATAACGTCGATGGTTTAATAGTAGAGCACGACATAAAGAGTATATACAATGGCATAAGGAAATATCTAGACGACGATAGTTTTAGAGAAGCGATAATAAAAAAACTAAATTCCATAGAACCATATAGTTCGGTGAATCAATTAAGAAAGTTCTATGAAGTAATAGAAAGTTAATGTGAGGTGAAAATGAGATGAAAAAAGTTTTTGTAGAAATTTATTTGATGTTTAACTTAGGTGATGATTTATTTTTGGATATTCTTTCAAAGAAGTATCCTAATAGCAAATTTACAATAAATTATTTAGGGGGAAATTATGATCAGTTTATCTCTCGATATAAAAACGTTGAAAGACGAAAATATACAATTCTAAATAAATTGGGGCAACGTCTTAAATTATCAGATTCTATAACGAACTATGATAAGGTAGCGGAAGGACACGATGCATTGTTATTTATAGGTGGATCTATTTTTAGAGAAGAGAAATATCATAAATCTTTATATAAAGATAGAATGAAAATAGTTCAGGAATTTAAGAAAAGAGATAAACCGGTGTATATATTAGGAGCGAACTTTGGACCTTTTGAGACAAAAGAATTCCTTAATGATTATATGGAGTTTTTTAAGTTGTGTGATGATGTATGTTTTAGAGATAAATACTCATATGAATTGTTTAGGGGATTGTCCCAGGTAAGATATGCACCAGATATTGTTTTTCAAATGAATATAGATGATTATAAGATGATACAACATAAAAATAGAGTGGGATTTTCGATTATAGATGTTAGGCATAAACAAGGATTATCAAACTACTATAATGATTATATAAGTAGTACAGTAAAGGCGATAGAATTATTAGTAAGTAGGGGGTATCAATGTTTTCTAATGTCTTTTTGTGAACAAGAAGGAGATTTAGAAACGATTAATACAATACAATCACATCTTTCTGCTGAAATATTAAAAGATGTTACTGTCTATAACTATAAAGGGAATATAGAAGAAGCTATGGAACTGATAGCTTCTTTTACTTTGTTAATTGCAGCAAGGTTTCATGCAAATATACTAGCATTATTACTAGGCATTGGAATTATACCTATTATATATAGTCAAAAAACCACTAATTTACTTAAAGATATTAGTTTTAAGGGCATGCTAATAAATATGGAGGAACTGTATTTGCAATGTGATGAACATACTATAAATGAATCGTTTGAAAATACAGCTAATTTAGGATCTATATTAATTGAGGCGGAGAATCATTTTGAGAAATTGAGTGAGTTTCTTGGTCACAAGATGGCTGTAGCGGAGGAAGTATGAAAAAGAAAATTATCTTTATGATTATAAATATGAATGTGGGTGGGACTGAAAAAGCGTTACTTAACATGATATTAGAGATGCCGAAAGATAGGTATGATATAACGATATTAATGTTAGAGGAGTATGGTGGGTTTTTAAATTCAATTCCTAGGGAAGTTCGGATTGAATACTTAAAAGGATATAATAGTATAAAAGATATACTGAATGAACCTCCGCACATAGTTTCTTTGGACTTTCTTAGAAAAGGAAAAGTAATTAGGGCTTTTAATGTGATATTTTTACATCTATTATCGAAGTTTATGAGAAACAGAAGTATGTACTTTAAATATGTGT
>NZ_JBFUIN010000610.1:0-1885 GCF_056401855.1 Bacillus sp. P4_D3 | reverse complement strand
GTAGAATCATAAACCCTATTATTATGAAACTGGTTAAAATTATTTCTTTCAATATCTTTACTCCTTTTTTACCAAAAGATAAAACATCTTTTTTTGATTTAAACAACTAATGTTCACTCTTCTAAATCACGACGCAATATTTTAGAATTTGCAATAAATAAAGCACTAATTAATACAAGAATCGCGCAAGCATATAACAATGAATCCATTGGACTATCATGGTCTATAATAATTAGACGAACAATAGCCGTAATACCTATATATATAAAATAACGTAATGGAAAATGAAAGTTCATTTGAAAATACTTTATAATCATTACGATGAATTCAAAATATAAAAAGAATACGACAATGCTATCAATTAAATGATAACTAGATTCCTCACCACTCAATTTCAGTTCTTGTATAAATTGAATGACTTCTTTCATAAGAAACACACTTAAAACAATTCCCAAACAGATCAAAGCTACATTTATAATGCACTGTAGAACGATAGGGAAAAACGAAAATACTATTTTAAAATTCTTCAACACAAATATTTTTCTCCTTTTCCATATAAAACAATCATGACAATATAATTATATTTGATTATCATTACATTAAAATTATACATTTATTTCTTATTACAGATGTTAAAACAAGACAAAATAAGTAAAGATAGTATTTCACCTATTTTGTCTATAAAGCAACATAACGAAACTATAAATCGATTACTTCAATTGAATCGGTTGTTGCTGTGTAACACAATGAATCATGCCGCCATTTTTATAAAGTTCTCTCACGTCAATTCCCACTACTTTGCGATCTGGGTATAACTTCTGAATCGTATCGTTTGCGATTTTATCATTTGGATCATTATAGTTAGGCACCAATACAACTTTATTTCCAATATAATAATTGATATACGATCCTTTATAATCGAGAGTTTTTCCACCTTCTAAAGTAACTTTATCTTTACTAAGCGGTAAGTATTCATACTTATATTTCTGTCCTGAAGCATTTTTTGCATCTAACAATTTATCCATATCTTTGTTTGACAAGCCCCATTCAGCCAAGTCATCTTCTTTCATCGTTACAATGGTAGATTTATCATGGAATTTAGCAAATCCATCAATATGAAAATCAGTAATATCTAAATTAGGCACTCCATCTAACCAAATAAAGTTTGTCACCCCAAGGTCACTTATATATTTTTCAATTTCCTCTTCTGATAAATCAGGATTTCTATTTTTATTCGTTACTGCGCTTCGTGTTAATAAAGCAGTCCCATTGCTGTCTAATTCAATTGCGCCACCTTCAAGGACGAATTTCCCCCAATCAATTCTTTCAATCCCTAATTGTTTACTAACATTCTCACGTACACGGGCATCATTTTTATAAGGAGTTTTCTTCCCCCAACCATTAAATGCTGGATCTAATATTTTTAGATTTTTATTATTGTCATAAACAAAAATCGGACCACTATCCCTTGCCCACACATCATCAGTAGGAGCGATAAAGAAATCAACTTTATCCATATTCAGCCCTTTATCTATTAAAAGCTTATTGATTCGCTCTTTCTCCTCCTCATCATATGCAACAATGTGGACTTTTTCACCCTCAGTTAAAGCACTTGCCATCTTAATCCAAATAGGTTCAACTTCCTGCTTATACTCTTGACCATATGTGTATTCATGTGGCCATTGTAGCCATGTACCTTCATGTTTATCTTTTTCATCCGGCATCGTATATTTTCCAGCGTTTTTCTGTACCTCTACCTTTTCACTCTCTTTCCCTTTTGCATTTTCATTACCCCCTTCAAAAGAACACCCACTAATAATCGTTGTAGATAATGTAGCTATTAAACAAAACTTTACTACTTTTTTCATTTTGCAACCTCCTGTTC
>NZ_JBFUIN010000609.1:0-1886 GCF_056401855.1 Bacillus sp. P4_D3 | reverse complement strand
GGTTTAGGAGGGGCAATGAGATGCCCTTATCTTGAAGGCTGTTCAAAACAGAAATGGACTGCGAACGCTTAGTCAGTCAAGAATCCCACCCGTAAATCCGTAAGGATTCGGGCTTGCGACTTTAGTCGTGGGAGTCTCAAGTACTCTTGAAGCGAAAGAAATGATTCAATTAAATAAGAGGCAAAAGATTATTGATATTGGAACGGGTGCATTTGCTTCATTAGTAAGTGAAAATGAGGAAAAGCGTCACTAGAAATGTTTGATTTGTGGGACATTGAGGACTTTCCTAATTATAAATACTTTTTCTGCTATAATAAATTAGTAGAGAGAAAGGAGTGATCCTATGGTTATGGCATTTCCTATATTAGAAACGGAACGCTTGCGCTTAGTTGAAATAGAACAATCTTATTGTCAAAAAATATATGAAATATTCTCATTGGATGAGGTAACGTGTTATTACGGTATGAATTCTTTTACTGAGTTTGGACAAGCTTCACGTATGATTGAATCTTTTTCGAAAAATTACTTTGAGAAAAAGGCAATGCGTTGGGGGATTGTATTAAAAGACACAAATACTTTAGTAGGAACAATTGGATTAAATAATTTACAACTTTGGAGTAAACGCTCAGAGATTGGATATGATTTGCATCCTCGTTATTGGGGGAATGGTTATGCTTCTGAAGCTGCTCGAAAAATTATTACGTATGGATTTCGAGATTTAGGTTTATTTAGAATTGGAGCTATYACATATCCTGAAAATATAACTTCGTGTAATATGTTATCTAAATTAGGTTTTCAACAAGAAGGGCTGTTACGTGGATACATTCATCAAGGAAATAAACAACACGATGCATTAATGTATTCTATTGTACGAACAGATGTAGAGGATATTCATTATTAATAAAAAAGCCCCTCTTATTTAAAATAAGAGGGGCTTGTAAAAATCAACCTATTTTAGGTAATAAACGTTCTCCACTTTTCATACTACTTTTACATAAAGGGCATTTAGGCTCTTCTTCAAATGAAAAGTTCTTTCTCATCCATCCTAAACAATCCTCTGATTCACATTCCCAAACAGGGGTTTGTTCTGGTGGTACTTCTGCTACATCGTTCTTTCGATTGCGATACATGTAACCACTCCTTTTATGTAAAAATTTTTAGTTATATATTAAAAAGGTTGTTAACCGAGCTGGTAACAACCTTTTTATTGATTGAATTATAGCTTTACAACGTTTTTAGCTTGAGGTCCACGGTTACCGTCTTCAACTTCGAAGCTAACTTCTTGACCTTCGTCAAGAGATTTGAAGCCGTCGCCAGTGATAGCTGAGAAGTGAACGAATACGTCGCTACCGTCTGCAACTTCGATGAAACCGAAACCTTTTTCGCTGTTAAACCATTTTACTTTACCTGTTAATGTCATGGTAATGCCTCCTAAAATTTAAAAAGATTACAATATGATCGGCCTTATTCGATTGAAAATAAAAGTTCACATATTATCAAAAATCCATAAGGAGTACAAAATATTCCTGATTGATACTTGATAATATGCAAAGAAAATATAGTACTAAATTGACCTTAATTACTATCTTACAACAAATGGTGGGAAATAGCAAGTGTTGGGAAAATCAAGAAAAAATAGGGGGTTTTATAGCAAAAAGGCACAAAGACATCTCTTTTATTTATATATTATGCCTAATTTGGATTTATGCTAAACTGAGAACATTTTAATTAATAAGTATGTATAAGGGAAAGGATATATATATTTAAGAACAGTTGTGATTTATTTGTTTAGGAGGAGAGAATATTGCGAAATACTCAATTTAAAATAATCGAAGCTGCGAAAGAAGGAAGAATAAAAGTTCATCCTATTTTAGCTGTAATACTAG
>NZ_JBFUIN010000608.1:0-1888 GCF_056401855.1 Bacillus sp. P4_D3 | reverse complement strand
ATATTATCTCTATCAAATTCATATGTTTTTGCTGCTTCATTTAAAAATTCATTTAATTCCTTCGTACGGAAAACAAGATCCTCTTCATCAAAAATACCTTCTGCTAATCGGCGGAAGAAACGAGGCATCCCATTTTCTAATACATTTCCACGAACACTTAAGACAGAAGCTTCCCGATCAATTCTTTCTGCAAGCGGTAATAAATCTAATTCATTTCCTCCCGTACCATGAAGCAATAATAGTGTTGGTTTTGACTCATCTTTTCCTTTTTGAAAAACATGTTTCATCATTTTTCTCCCCTTTCAATTCCTTATATAATTAGTATAATTCTCTTACTTAAATTGGTAATAACCCTTGTTCAATCTGTTTTCTATGCTGATTATATCGCTGTGGTAATTTTAATTCCTCACCCATCGTCTTCTCCACGCCCTTTTTTATTTCATTACAAAAAACGTTTATTTGCTAAAATTCATTATTCATTTTGTCCATATGATAAAGTTCAATCCGCAATGCTATTTTATCTCAATTTTGAGATACCTCTCAAAAAAACTAACACATTTCATCTCGCTCAGAAATTATCTCGAATTCGAGATAATCCGCAAAAAAAAACTACAGTTCTTATGATTATATTTAAAATATTGATTTTATGTTTTTGACTATCCTTCAAAAATACCTTGAATTCGAGATTTATTATAGTCTAATTAGTTTTTATTGTCAATGCGTATATCGTTTCATTTTTTCATCAAAAACAATATTCTGATAACTCATCTCCATCAAATAATTTGTTTGAAAAAGAGCAACAGACAAGCGGGAACATTCATGTAATAAACTTCTACTTTTCCCATAACCAAAAAAGCCATACAAATGTATGACTTTTTACTCATATTTTTTGTTCAGCTACATATTTACTTCCCAATTACGGAAGGAAACAATTCCGAAAGTGGAACTACTCTCCCCATCTCATCTTTAAACACAATATGCTCTCTCGTTAAATGGCGCGGGCTCTTTACCCCCGCCGCTGCCGCTAATGAAAACAAACTATATCTCATGCTAATAATGTAGTTCATTACTCGCCATTTCTTCTCATATGGATCTAACGCTTTTTGGTAGTGTGGATTCGTAGTTGCAACACCCGATGGGCATTGCCCTGAATTACATTGAAGCGCCATAATACAGCCACTTGCCATCATGAAGCCGCGTGCTGAATTTACGGCATCTGCACCGATAGCTAAAGCAATCGCTACTTTATCTGGTGTGATTAATTTCCCTGAGGCAAACACCTTTAATTTATCCCGAACACCGTAATGATTCGCCGTATCAATAAATGTAAGTAATGCCGGTATAAGCGGTAACCCCATACTATCTGCCATCGATTTATACGTTGCACCTGATCCACCTTCTGAACCGTCGATTGTAATAAAATCTGGATAGATGTTTAATTCTTTCATTGTTTTTAATAAATCTTCCAAAGGCTTCTGTTGACCAATTACAATTTTCATGCCCACTGGTTTACCACCATTTTCTTGCAAATCTTGAATAAAATATAAAGCCTCTGCCGCACTATTAATAAATGAAAATCGATTTGGCGAATTAATCGTTTCACCTTCTCGTACTTTCCGAACGGAAGCGATTTTCTCATTTACCTTCTGTCCTTCTAAATGACCACCACGTATTTTTGCTCCTTGCCCAAATTTCAATTCAAACGCTTTAATATTACTTTCTTTCGCCTTCTCCATAAATTCCTTCATCGAAAAATTCCCGTCCTCGTCACGGTATCCGAATAATCCAGGACCAATTTGCGCAACGATATTCGCACCCGTATGTAAATGTTCTGGAATTACGCCCCCTTCCCCAGTATTAATCCACGAACCACCTGCCATTTTTGCAC
>NZ_JBFUIN010000607.1:0-1889 GCF_056401855.1 Bacillus sp. P4_D3 | reverse complement strand
CACTATCACTGTGTAACTTTATTAGAAACAAGTAATTTTTCAATACATATAGGTAACATATCTAATAGCGTTTCAAATGCGTAATTTACGTCCAGACGCTCCGTCCATTGATGTGCATCTTTTCCTACCGGCCCCATATTTAATACTGGAACGTCAAACTCTTCTAATTCCTGAAGTGGAATTGAATAACCTTTATCCCATAATGGCATATTGTCTACAAGAGAACTCATTGAGTCCAATGGGTTTTGTAAGCCCACATAGCTCAAGTCTGAAATTCCTCCAAAATAATTTTGATTTTCAAATGTAATGCTATGATTATAGTGGGCATACTTTCCCATTTCTACAACTACCTCTTTAATTAAAGGATTGTTGCGTGAACTCACAGCTGGATAGTATGGCGGCGCAAAGAAAAGTACAATCATCGGAGCCTTTTCTTTACATAAGATAGATAATTTGTCTACTAAATCAATGGTTACCGCACGATCATCTTTATCTTCTCTATTTTTTATAATATTAGATTGAATTTCATCTATTTTTTCTCTTCCATGTTGTTCAATTGCATAAGTGATAAGCTCTTCATACGTTAATACATTTACTTTGAGATTAGGCGGTATGAACGGATTATGCTTAGAAAAATGATACGCTCGCTCCTCATACGATTCTTCGATTTTCTCTGCTACTTTCGTTACTTTTTGACGTAATAATGAAACTACATCTGTCATCGTTTTTTCTAGTAAAAACAAGTTAAATAATGTGACAGCACGATGAGGAATTTGTACAGAATAATCCTCCTTTAAGTCTCTTTGAAGCAAGTTAGTTGGTGGTGGACTCGCTTCACCATCTACAATATCACAAAGGTCCGTATTCAACTCTAATTCTGCTGTTAATAATGCAGCCATATAACTCCCATTTAATCCTGCAAAAGGTTCGCCTACATGTGTCTCTTTTCCATAGCAAAGGAAACCAGGTAACACCTTACCAATAGAACCAGTATAAATATACTTATTTTGGTCACCAGGATGCCTTGAAAACATAGGCTCTGAATTTAGAACCGTTTTATACTCTAAGTCATGTTCTCTTGCTAAGTCTAATAATCTCGGAACAGCAGCCCTCATCCCTACAGAGTTCACTTCTTCATCTGGAACAGCTAATAAAAGAACATTCCCATCAAATCTTCCTTCACAAGCTTGCTCAACCATTGCCATTTGTAAAGCTAGACCACATTTCATATCCATTGTTCCTCTACCAAATAGCCAATCTCCTTGTTCTATATCTTCACGTACATGATCTGGTAGCTCATCTTTATGAGAATAAAACATAGATGTTAGCTTTTTAGGGTTAAATGCATCTTCTTTCCACACTCCGTAATCTTGTACATCTACAACATCAAAGTGACTAACAAGAATTACGGTATTTTTCGTACTATCACTTTTCTTTACTAGCGCTGTAACAAAATATCTTCCATCCCCGGTCGGATTTTTTTGCAAATGATGCGGATTTTGTTTGAAATACTGTAAGTCTGATAATTGTCCTACAACAAAGTCTGGTAATATAACTTCAGCTTCTGAACCTGTAATACTAGGAATTTCAACAAGATTGCTTAATAATTGCACTAATTGTTCTTTTGATTGCCACTTTGACATATAAATCCCCCTATTTTTCCGCATTATGAAAATCAATTCCAATATATGAATAAAAAATGACGACAGCTATCAAAATTATAATTCTGATGTACTGCCGATTTTTATTGATATTTCATGAGCTGCTTGTTTTACCTTACTAATAAGAAAAGATAGTCGATCATCATTAATGCGATGACTAATTAACCCAACACTTAATGCTCCTACTACTTTATGATTAAATCCGATAATAGGTGCAGCTACTGAAGC
>NZ_JBFUIN010000606.1:0-1889 GCF_056401855.1 Bacillus sp. P4_D3 | reverse complement strand
CGCTGTAACACCAGAACCACAATATACGATTGTTTCCTTCTCTTTAGCAAGATTTTGGAAACGCCCTTGCTGTTCCTCTTCGTTTTTAAAGTGTCCCGATTCTAAAATTCCATCTTTCCAAAAATAGTTTACTGCCGTCGGAATATGCCCTGCCTTCGGATCGACGAGCTCTTCCGCACCTGCATAACGTTTCGGCTCTCTAGAATCAATTAACGTAATATCTATACCTGCATGAATATTCTTTCTGACCGTTTCCATCGTTACAAGCATATTTTCTTGTATTTCCGGTATAAAAGGTTTTCGTGCAATAACTGGGATATTCGGCGTTGTGTGTAATCCATTCTCTTTCCAAGCTGGAAATCCACCGTCTAATATATACACTTTCTCATGTCCTACATAGTTTAATAACCACCATAAACGAGAAGCCATTGCACCAGCTTGACTATCATACGCAATTACTGTCGTATGTTCATCAATCCCAGCCTGTGAAAGCTTGTCTGCAAACTGCTCTATATTTGGTAATGGATGGCGACCACCATGCTCTATTACAGAACTTGATAAATCTAAATTTAAATCAAAATATAACGCATGGGGAATATGTTCTTCCTCATACTTCTCTTTACCCCAATTTGGATTCGCTAAATCAAAACGACAATCGACTATACGGACATGTTCATCTTCTAAATGCTCACGCAACCATTCGACTGTAACAATCATCCTTAACGCCCTTCTTTCTCGTTCACGCGACCTACATACTCCATAACCATATCTGTTGTAACAAGTTTACGCTGCGGCGCAACGCCGCGTTTTGCAAGGTCATTAATTTGCTTTGTTACCATATTAATTGCATCAACTGAGAAATGTTTTCCATTTGATGCAAGTGCGATCGCAGCCTCAATTGCTGCTTCGCGTTGCGCATCTAATTGTAAAAATATTTTTACAATCTCATTTTGTTTACGAGAATGTGCTGTAATTGCTTTATGTACTTCCATCTTCTCTTCCCCCTAATAATTTATACTTATTTGTTTAATTTCATTGCAAGCCGAATCATATCACGACATACAATTCCATTTTCAATAATCTCTTCTTCATAATGCTTTGAAAAGTAATCAAAATCAATAGAAAAAATACGAAATCCACATTTTTGATATAACGCAAGTTGTGAAATACTAGAATTACCTGTACCAACTTCAAGTTTGTACATATTATATTCTTTAGCTTTTTCTATTGCATGCAACAATAACCCCTTACCAATACCTTTTCCTTGCATATGTTCTACAACCGCAATATTCATAATTTCCATTGTCTTTGGTCTTGTTTCCAAAAGCACATATACACCGATAATGCTTTCTTCTTGTTTAGCTATATACGTAAACCCTCTCTGTACATATGCATCAATTTGGCGTTCACTTGGATCAGCAAGGAGCAATAAAGATTTCGGTATAGCTTCTTTCGAAATACGCTCTATTACAACAGACATAAAAATTCCCCCTTCCCTATTGTTCTAAACCCCCCTTGTCTACCATAGATAATAGAAAGGAGGGATTCACCATGGACAACAATGAGAAAAAATGCAACGTCATCTCTATTGATGGAAAGAAAAAGAAGAGCGACACATATTCCTATCCAAAATTAGTAGTAGAAAACAAAACGTATGAGTTTTCTTCATTCGTCTTATGCGGTGAAACACCAGACGGCAGACGCTTAGTTCTTACCCATATGATTTCTACTGATGAGTTTGCAGGGTTTGTAAAATCTTTAGATACTGTACTACAAAAGAAAATTGAACGAATCTTTTTTTCATAACGGCTATTTAATATAAATTTCTTTTTCAATTTCTACTAACTGCTTTTGTAGCTCTTCTTTACTTTGTTCATATAGTGATACAT
>NZ_JBFUIN010000605.1:0-1890 GCF_056401855.1 Bacillus sp. P4_D3 | reverse complement strand
GTGTAAATACACTATGACCGAAATCAACTTGCTGCTTCGCATCTGCCAATCGCTCAATTACGCGCGTGGGGCCAATTACCCAACCAATACGTAATCCTGATGCAACAATTTTTGATAATGAGCTTACATAAAGAACATTCCCATTTTGCTCCATCGATTTCAATGTTGGATTCACTTCTCCATTAAAAGAAGTCAAACTATACGGATCATCTTCTACAATCGGTATACCAAATTCAGAAGATAGTTCTAAAACCTTTTTACGTCTTGCCAACGAAAGTACCGTTCCAGTTGGATTTTGATAATCTGGATTTAAAAATACCATACGAATGCGATGCTTTTTGTGCAAATCGATTAAGTCATCGGGATTCATTCCATGCTCATCAACTGGTAAACGGAATATGTTTAAACTTGCTGATTTAAACATCRGAAGTGAATAACAATAGGAAGGATCCTCAATTGCAATCGCATCGCCAGGTTTTAACAAACATTGAACGATAAGATTAAGTGCCTGCTGAGCTCCAGATGTAATAAGAATAGAGCTTGCATCTGCTTCTATTTGTTTATATTGCTCGACATGTGCTGCAATTGTTTTTCGCAACATTTCATTTCCAAGTGGATGGTCATAACCGAGATTTCCCATAAATGTTTTCTCCGACAAAATTGTTCGAAATCTATCACTCGGAATTAATTCTGGTGACAATTCACCACTCGCTAAATTGATTAAATCATCTTTTTGTGTTTCCGTTCGAATTTGTTGAACAAGTGGTACATTAGGCAAGAACGATCCATCCTCAACGTACCTACCCCAGTTCGGTATTCGTTTATGTGACACACCCCATATGTCTGTATTCACCCGGGTGCCGCTTCCTTTTTGCCGTTCTACTACCCCAAGTGATTTTAATTCCTCATAAGCAGCTACTACCGTACTCCGGTTCACTTGTAACTCCTGTGCTAACATACGCTCAGAAGGTAATTTTCTATCAGAAGGGAATTCACCGGTAGAAATGCCTCTTTCAATGTAATCAGCAATTTGTTTATAAACTGGTATCTTATTTTCACGATTCGGTTGCCATTCCATTTAGTTCCCTCCTCTCCAAGCAGGTGTCCTGAATTCATTAATAATAGTATTCACTGTGAAAATGGTATTAATCAAGCGCATGATTTAAAAATGTCTCAACCGTCACATTAAAACTAGTAGGCTGTTCTAAATAAGGCAAGTGCCCACTATCTTTCAACTCAACGAAAGTCACGTTTCTCAGGTGTTTTTCAAATTCTCTCACATACTTTTCCGGAACAAAATAATCATTCTCTCCTCGTATTATTAATGCAGGACATGCAATGTTAGAGAGGTATGGTCTTTGATCGTAATCAACTAATTCAGCGAATAGCCTTTGAATATGCATCGGATTAATAGTTTGTAGGGATTGATGAAATCCTCGGACAATTGCATCATTATCTTCTACTCCCATTGCTCTCAATAACGTACCCGCCCAAGTTTTCCCTTTATCATGCAAACTAAGTAAATCATATACTTCAAGTCGTTCTTTACGATCTGCCGGTTCTAAATAGGGAAATGCATTTGCAACAATTAATCTAGAAACAAAACCTGGATATTGAATAGCAAAATCAATCCCTACTCTAGCCCCTTTTGAAAGACCACAAATGACTACTTTTTGTAGCTTTAAATAATTGCATAACTCATACAAAACATTTGAGTATTCTTTAAAACTAATTTCCAGTCCTTCAGATTTCCCATGTCCAGGTAAATCAAGTGAAATCACTGTCCAATTTCCCTTGAAATATTGTCTTTGATATAACCAATTGTTTGAGTTTCCTCCAAGACCGTGTAAAAACAATATGACAGGACCCGATCCTTCTATATTGTAATAA
>NZ_JBFUIN010000604.1:0-1892 GCF_056401855.1 Bacillus sp. P4_D3 | reverse complement strand
AAGCTAGACATTTCTTTGAAACATTTTTTGATTTTCAATTTTTGGAGCAAAAGGGAAAGGCGCTTGTAGTGATGAGTGATGAGAATGGATTTATACTGGTGTTAAGTGATCCAAAAGCGTTCAAGGGGAAAAAGGATGTTACATATCCTGAAGCTTTTC
Organism: Bacillus sp. P4_D3; assembly: GCF_056401855.1. Lineage (NCBI taxonomy): Bacteria > Bacillati > Bacillota > Bacilli > Caryophanales > Bacillaceae > Bacillus > Bacillus sp. P4_D3. The sequence continues at coordinate 1,733 of NZ_JBFUIN010000604.1, read as the reverse complement.
ATATTGGTTTTTTGGTGGAAACTTCAAGTGAAGTTGATCGAGCATATAATCGTTTAGTAGCTGGGGGCATTGAAATAGACAAGGAACCTTACACAATGAGAGGTAGTAGTTATGGTTTTTATTTTACAATATTTAATGGATTATTAATTGAAGTTTCTTGCCTTGATTATAGAGATGGTAAGAAAGTTTCAAAACTAAATAGCATTCATCAAGAGTAATTGTTTGAAGGTGTATATATAGCCCCTTATCGAGTTTTGGAAGGGGCTTGATCATTTTATTTGTATGATAAGTGAAAAACAAACTGTTAATAAACTAGAGGGTATTCATCTTAAAGCAAATATTGTRTGTTTAAAATAAAGTTGTATAAAAAGGTCTATTTTTTAGGGGAAGTGCTTATGCATAAAAGAACTCTAATTTCTTGTGTGCTGTTGCTAGAAAATTTAGAGAATCAACAGTGTTTCTGATGTGATGAGGTGCGAAACTATTATGAGTAGCACAGTGATATAAATAGGAGGTTCTCACTATGACAACTTCATATAAAGCTATGGCATTCCAGCTGAAAACGGAACGACTCGACCTGAATATGTGGGAGGAATCCGATGCAGTATGGCTGAGAAAATTAATTGGCGAACGTGGTGTGGACATGCCAACCATTGACTCTGTTCGTAGCTATCTTATTGAGATGCGCAAGAAAGCAGCTGAAAATGGTATTTCTCTTCTCACTATTCGTAGGCGAGACGAAGGCGATTTCATCGGATACTGTGGCTTRATTATCGGTCGTTCCACGCTTGAAGAGCCGGAGATTGCATACGAGTTGTTCCGCAGTGCTCATCGCAAGGGTTATGCGACAGAGGCAGCAACAGCTGTGCTAGAGGCTGCGATTGCTACGGGGCGCCAAAGACTTTGGTCGACTGTAGGCGCTTGGAATGTTGCGTCCTTCCGGGTATTAGAAAAGATAGGATTTAAGCGGCATCACAGTACGTGGGGTGAACGCGGTGAGATTGTTTGGAACGTACGTGATCTGTAGAGGCTTGACTAAATTCGGAACAATGAAAAATGTAAAAGAAAGCCCATATGTTAGGTTACTTAGTAATCTAACATATGGGCTTTTCCTTATAGTAAATATTGATTTTGTATATATTTAAGTGTAAAAGTCTATTGTTTATTTTAATTTTTTACATCTTCATATAATTGGAGCGCTTCTTTCACATTCAATCTATTCTTCACAATACCATGTATCGCTTGAATCATCGCAGCTGGATGTTCGGACTGCCATATGTTTCGGCCCATATCTACTCCGATTGCGCCTTCTTGCAGCGCATTGTACGTAATGTTTAATGCGTCTTCGATTGAATCTAGTTTCGGTCCGCCCGCGATTACGACTGGAGCAGGGCATGTGCTTGTGATTTTTTCGAATCCTTCACAATAGTACGTTTTAATAATGTCAGCTCCCATTTCAACACATACGCGGGAAGCGAGTGCTAGGAAGCGAGCTTCACGTTTTTGTAATTCTTTCGCAACGGCGGTAATACCGAGTACTGGCAGGCCGTAATCGTGAGCTTCAGATACTACATTTGCGAGATTTGAAACAGTTTGTGTTTCATAGTCTGATCCGACAAAGACAGAAACGCCGACGCCAATTGCGTTTTGTTTTACTGCTTCTTTCACAGGTGTAACAATTGTTTCATTCGCTAAATCTTTGCCGACTACAGTTGCCCCGCCTGATACACGCA
>NZ_JBFUIN010000603.1:0-1892 GCF_056401855.1 Bacillus sp. P4_D3 | reverse complement strand
GTTTTTTAGAAATTCTAAATAAAATAAATGTAGATATAAATAAATATGTAAAAAACAATCTTTACTAATAAACTTCTTAATAACATATTATGGCTAATTGAGCCGTTTTTTTACCGTGAAAAAGAGACTATTCGGTTTCTTTTTGTGAGAGGATTTATTCATTTATTAGAGAATTAAAAGTAAAATTATGGAAAATTAATATGTGAGGAGTATACAAATGAGTCAATTTGTTAATTCAACAATGGAAGGTAAAAATTTTAGTGCTGTTCAAGTAGGAAAGTGGGAGGATTTGCTTCAATATAAAAATGGAAATCCATTTAAAGCTCCTGGAAAGGTATTTCTTAAAGATGACTTACAATGTACAGGGATGGAAGTTTCACTAAATGTTTTCCCTCCAGGCATTTCAATGCCCTTTTATCATAAGCATAGAGAAAATGAAGAGCTGTATATCWTCGTCAAAGGACAAGGGGAATTCAAGATTGATGATGAAATTCTTGAAATCAAAGAGGGTACTGTCATAAGGGTGGCACAAGAGGGGGAAAGAATTTGGCGTAACAATTCAAGTGAACCTCTCTATTTTATTTGTATTCAAGCTAGGGCAAATACTTTGGAAGAAAGTAATATCGAGGATGGTATTAAGCTAGATAAATTCGTTGAATGGATTGAAAAATAGGTGCCACTGTACGATTAAATATCGTTTCGCTCCTTGTATTTTGTCTTTTGAAGAAAACTTATCTATAGAAAAGTACACCCAATTGTTAAACTGAATGTAACAATTGGGTGTACTTCATAGGAAACCAACTGTGTTTAAAGAATGGCTTTTTTCAATCTTTATTCTATAAAGGTTCATTATCCGTACTTGTTCCTCAGTTAACTCTTCTTTATTCCAATACATATGCATTAAACTATATTCGAATATTTCCTTTAATTTAATAAACAATGGAAGCTGCTCTATCATTTCTTTAGGTAGATCATTTTCCTCCTGGTATCCGTCGATTATTGCTTTTGTAATAGAATTCTCATAGTCGACTATGTTGCCATTCCCAACGAAAGAATATTCTATCGCGCTATAGACTGGAACAGCTAAATCGAATATGTAAAAATGATTTTCACAGTCTTGAAAATCAATCATTGTTAAATTTAAATCATTGTCCACTAATATGTTTTCTAACCATAAATCTCCATGAATTAAGCCGTAATTTGAAGTGGACTTTGGCAGCTCCTTTATAGAAGTTAAAACGTCAGATGCAATTTCTCTTATAGTAGTTTCTTCTTTTGGGATATAGTTAAGAAAATTATACTCTTCATTTTCATACCAGTCGTTTATATGTTTTACTGGTTCAATACTTTCGAAATTTTTAGATACACGATGTAATTTACAAATTTGTTGACCAAGCTTTTTAAATACATTAGAATTCCAYTCGTTTCTTGGTAAATGTATACCAGGAGCAGCTTTATATAATACAGCAAAAACTTCTTTGTCTAATGTTATTTTCTCTACTAAATTCCCCTTTAAAGAAGGTATTATGGGAGGGACTCCTAAGCCCTTTTGATATAAAAAGTTCGTATATGTAACTTCTTCTAATTGCTCTTCATATGTTTTATAGTTTGTAATTCTAACGAAGTAAGTACCTTGTGCTGTGAGACATTGATACATTTCATTTGTTATTGGTTTCATTTCAATAAAATCCAATGGATATAGTTTATTAATTAGTTTAAGTATCTCTTTTTCTATATTATTCATTTTAACTTCCTTTCCAAACATAAATTTTCTACTCACAAAACTACTAGTTCCTTAACTTACAAATTTCGTGTTTTATTTGGTAGAATCCTTTAAAAAAGATTTATCCCGTAAAAGTCCGATTAGTATGGGATAATAATCAGTGGGGAGG
>NZ_JBFUIN010000602.1:0-1895 GCF_056401855.1 Bacillus sp. P4_D3 | reverse complement strand
CACCTAATACAACACCAGCAGCTCCAAGATTTTGAGCAACTACAATATCTTCTTTCATCATTTCAATTTCTTCTTCCGTATATGTAAAAGACTTTGCATGCGGACGAATCATAACATGAACTGGTATTTGCACTGCTTCTACTGCTTTTTTTATAAAAGCATAACTCGGTGTTAAACCACCTTCTGTATACGATGAAATGAGTTCAATTCGATTTCCACCAGCATTTTCAATTCGCTTCACATCTTCTAAACAAGTTGCAATAACCTCTAGCATGAGATAACCTCTTTTCGTACTTTTTTCTTATTATACAGTAGGTGAAATAAGAAAAATAGCATTCCACTATAAAACTACAAAAAGAAGAATGAAAAGAAAGATTTTTTAAATTTATAATAAATGGAATATATGTTATATTTTTCTTGTGATTATACATTCTTATATTCTTATAAAGGGAGAGAAATATATGCTTCTTACAAAAATACGGTTCGTTATCTCTAGTTCATTAATTCCCTATTCTTTGAACAATGACATAATACATGGAATTATATCAACGATTTTTCAAATATATCKATCRYAACTYKAAATATATCAAYGATTCAACATAGAATACTGATTCACCGACAACGAAAAGTCTGTTCCAGAACGGAACAAACTTTATATTTCTTCATTACGACCGAAACGCCGCATCCGCCAGCATAGATAGTGTTGCATCATCCATCGGCGGATTGTGTAGTCCTGCTCTGACGTTTAAATAATAGCGATGAAGCGGATTTTTTTCTGATAAACTTTTCGCCCCTACGATGCGCATTGCTTTATCTACAATAGATATTGCCGCGTTCGTTACAACATATTTCGCAGCTGCTAGTTCGGCTTGCAATGATAATTTATCTTCTGCCTCATCGTATTTTTTCGCAATTTGATATAAAAAGACGCGAGCTTGCATAAGCTCAAGTTCTAATTCTCCAACTAATCTTCTAACATTCGGTAATAAACTAATAGAATGATTTAAACTATTTGGCTTGTATGATCCCGCAAACTGAACTGCATAATTTCTTGCTGATTGTGCAATTCCTAAATAACATGCTGGTATATGAAGTAACCAGCCAATCCCCTTAGCTTTAACCTTTGAACCCTTTATATCAGTGAAAAAGCGATCTGGTATCTCTACATTTTGTAAAACAAGATCATGGCTCGCAGTTCCTCGCATTGCGATACTATCCCACGTTTCTTCAATTATTACGCCTATCGTATTCTTTGGAATGACAAACTCTCCGATTTCTTCCTGGCCTTCAATACTTGCTGAAATGATAAAATAATCAAGTACTGGCGCCATTGTCGTAAACGTTTTTCTTCCATTTATAATCCACTTCTCACCTTTTTTGACAGCTAACGTCTCTGGTTTCCCGCCGCGCGTAGGACTCCCCGTATTCGGTTCTGTTGCAGCTCTATTAAAAAGCGCACCATTACGTACTTCTTCACAAAACCAAGTAAACATTTCCTCATTCCAAGAGCGATTTTCAGCTAATTCCTTTACAATGCCAAGGTGCCATCCAATTGATAATGCGGTGGCACCGCATCCTTCTGCTATTTTCTCTTGAAATAAAACGAAGTCATATAAAGAAATCGCATTGCCTCCCAATTCTTTTGGCAACGTTAATTTCGTATATCCGATATCTTTCAAATTATTAATATTTTCATATGGAAATGATCCTAATTCACTTAGTTGATGCTCCCTTTCCATGAACTTCGGAATCAATTTATTTATTTTCTCAATAACTAAAGATTGTTCTTCTGTTTCAACAAATGAGAGTGCCATACATAATCTCCTTTATGTTCGATTCATAAACCGTTCATTTTGTCATTATGATTATATGAAGTTACCTCTCTATTGTTTCAC
>NZ_JBFUIN010000601.1:0-1897 GCF_056401855.1 Bacillus sp. P4_D3 | reverse complement strand
GTTAGAAGTGTTATTATATAGCYTRCAAATAATTYTWTTAATTATWTATTCATTYCCRAAAGCTCRATTTAAATTTCAAAAGTTACAAACRATTGTYGTRKTATTATATGCATTCCAAATGGCAACAATAGCGCCTACTGCTTTGACTGTTACTAAAATGGCTAATAATTCAATTGACTGGATTACACTAATGTATGCAGGTGTATTGCTTTTGGGAGCAGTTGTTGTTCATATTGTGRCAACMWTTGATACRTTTAAACAAGCGAGTGAAGGTGCGTTTAGTAWGGATGAAAGRTCYGYCTCWTTYTYTAGTRAAASAAAAGGARAKRTGATGAAGTGGGCTACACTATACGCAGTAATTATTCTTATTTTGATATATTTTCATAATGRTTATGGGTTTGATGATTTATTTATGTATGTAGTAGGGACCTTTTTAATGTATACGATAGCYATCGGAGCAACATARAAGAGAGACTCCRAGATATCAAAAGAAAAATAAAAAARGTAAATCRAAACGTAAGGCATAAAGAAAGTGAGTATTGTAAGTTTTGATGGTAAAAAAGTAATAATTTATAGGAGAGTATTTGAACTACTAAAAGAAAATTTACTTATGTAAGGTGATTAAAGTGATTAGAAGGTTATCTGATCGAAAATATAGAGAGTGTAGTGTGATGATGATGAAATGAACAAAAAAAGGGTTTCTAAAATGATTACTATCATAATAGCGACATAAGTGTGGTGAATGTTTCAGAAATATTTCTATTTGTAGTGGAAAGAATTTGAGAATAAACATGTAGCCCCAATTGCTGGAGTAGATCCAATAGTTGGGGCGTTTATCTGTCTAAATTTAGTTTGAATGCATAACAGTTTTTAGTTAGAGTCCTCGCTCCTCAAGTAGTTTCTTCGTAATAACGGTGTGAAGTTTTTGTATAATCGGCTTTTATTGCAAAGTTACAACTATTTCCGCTTATAGAGTACCTCTTATTATCGATACATCGTCCACATCCCAATGTCTTTAAACCCTAGACGTTTATAAATTCGTCCAGCAGCTGGATTGTTATAAAATAGGCAAAGTGTTCGGCCTTCTTTCGTAAAGTCCTGAATCATTTTCTGTAATATGAGTGAAGCATATCCGTTTCCGCGATAATTCGGATGTGTACATACGCCAACTACCATAGCGGATAATGAATTTTCAGCGGAAGTAGAGGCGGACGCGATGATTGCACCGTCTTTTTCAATATAATATGTACGTCCTGTAGTTGTTTCGATAGCTTGCCTTAACATTTTTTCTGATTCATTAGCGGTCGGGAATTCAGAGATGTTACTTCGTAATTGCATAATTCGTTCTATATCATCTAGTGAGGCAAGTTTAATTGTTTCATGAATTGGTGTGTTAGGTAAGTTATTGTCATCTAGACATTCACAAAAATACATTTCATTTTTGGCCCCCAGTTGTATACTTGGAGCAGTTTCAAATCTTTCTACAATAGTTGACTTACCAGAGAGTTTAAGCGACTTATATGCTGAAAGAAGTGCCTCATAGTCAGTAACCACAAACTCTTCTTTACTATAAGGTATAAACGCATCATGAAAGCGAAGTAAAATAGATTTTAATGTTCCGCTTTCTTCAAATGCTCCCCATAACTCTTGAAAGTCTGTTTCGTAACCAAAAGCCTCAATATCTCCAATAATAAACAAGTTAAGGGCTACTTCTTCTTTTAGAAAAGAAAATACTTGTTCATGATCTTTCTTTGTTAATTTTCGTATCATAACAAACTACCTCTTTTTTGTTTTTTCTAAATATTATAACTTTATATTTTTGAAATCAATATAAAATTTTATGTTTAGTTCACAAACTTTCGGAAAAACTAGGAAAGATATGACAAAGGAGGTTATG
>NZ_JBFUIN010000600.1:0-1902 GCF_056401855.1 Bacillus sp. P4_D3 | reverse complement strand
GAACAGGCAAGGATATCATAATGGGAAATTGTTAATAAAGGGGAGATATTGATGGGAAAAGAAAAAAAATATGATGCCATTGTTGTTGGTGCGGGCCCAGTAGGACTTGTAGCAGGACTTGCATTACAAAAGAAGGGGATATCAACTTTAGTAATAGAGGCAGATTCATTCGGGAGACCACGCCCAGGAAGTAGAGCAATCTATTTGCATAGTGCTTCGTTAAAACTACTGGAGGAGACTTCAGAAGGCCTTGGCTTCACACTTGCTCATAACGGAATTATTTGGCCTGTAAAACGAACGTTTTATAAAGGGAAAGAAGTATATGTACGAAATTACGGTAAGGATGAAAGCCTTAATTATAACCGATTGCCTCATTTCACAGCTCTTCATCAAGATGAGATCGAAAAGCATATGTATGAGGCATGTATAAAAGCAGGCGTTGAATTCCTTTGGGATGCTCCAGTTAAAAAGTTACACATTACAGACTCTGGAGTAGAACTTACAATCACAAATGACGAAATCTTAAAGGCGCAGTATGTAATTGGATGTGATGGAGCACGTTCAATCGTAAGAGAGCAAGCGGGATTAACGTTTGAAGGCCCACGCACGGCAGATACTTTTATCGTCGTGGATGCAAAAGAAGATGAAACAGATCCACTTCCTTTAGAAAGAATATTCCATTACCAGCATCCAGCAATGGAAGGAAGAAATGTAATGTTTGTTCCGTTTAAAGGTGGATGGCGTATTGATTTACAACTACTTGAGTCAGATAATCCAGATGATTATACAAATATTGAAAGTGCTAAGAAATGGTTGCCAAAAGTAATGGATGCTAAGTACGCTGAGAGGATTACGTGGGTGTCTTCCTACCGTTTCCATCAAGTAGTGGCAAATTCATTTACTGACGAAAAACGTCGTGTTCTTCTAGCTGGAGAAGCAGCACACTTATTCGCCCCAGTCGGAGCACGTGGATTAAATTCTGGAATTCCAGATGCTGTTCTTGCTGCGAGAGGTATTGAGAAAGCACTACAATCTCATTCTGAAGAAGAGCGGGTATACGCGATTGAAGCAGCTGCAAACGAACGCCGAATTGCAGCGAAGTGGAACCGTGATGCTTCAACTACTGCGCTTCATCACCTTCAGGGGAATTCTCCTGAAATGAACATGAAACGCGACATTGCAGCCTCAATGGTATCTATCGTTCCAAGGCTTGGAAGATGGCTTGATGAGGGACCATACGGACCAAAATTTGGACCTCCTGAACTGACAACGAAATATTAAAATTATAAAAATACTTAGATGAGTAACGTGAACAAGATGAAAGGAGCGATAAGAAATGGTTTTGTCTCAATTCATGAATGAAGAAAAGTATGGTTCTCATGCCCGTTCTACAAATGGAATGATTGAGCGGTTAATGACGATGAACTGGTATAGGAATATTGGACAGCAAAATCTAGAAGCCGAGAAGAAAATAGATCAATTTATGAGTTCTCTAAACGTTAGTGAATATGAAATCAAATGGATTTCAAGAAAACAATTACATGAGACCATTGGGCGGATTTCATTTGAAGGTAACACTTTATGGGGGGCACTAGCAGAAGTGCCAGATCAATTGAAAGAAAAAATTGTACGCGCTGGTAACGAAAAACTTCTTGTAGATGTAGTAGATAAAGTACCAGAAGCAATCTTTCATGGTGTTTATAAACAAGCGTTCGAAATTTTAGGAGAGGAAAAAATAGTGAAATTTCTCGTTGGGCATGCGATGTACGTAAGTGTTCTTGCATGTGCTGCTGAATTAGCTGAAGAAAAAAATGTATTTCTCCCAATTATAGAGTTAATAGAAATGGGACATGTACCACTTGGTCCAGAAGGAAATGCTTTTTATCTTTTATAACAAAGAGT
>NZ_JBFUIN010000599.1:0-1904 GCF_056401855.1 Bacillus sp. P4_D3 | reverse complement strand
TATAAATTACAACATGAACAACCAATCTGTGTAGAAAAAATAAAGAAACTTTACGATTCTGTTGGCTGGTGGCCAGAAAGAAAAGTAATYGATATTGAAAAAATGTTAAAGAATAGTATAGCAATTGGAGTATGGGAAGAAAAYGAATTAGTTGGATTTGCTAGAGTTGTTACTGACGGTGTTTTTCGGGCGTATATTGAAGATGTTGTCGTACATGAAAGTGTAAGAAATAAAGGTATTGGTGAGAAGATGCTAACAATGTTACTGAAAGAGATATCTCATATTGATATTGTTAGTCTATTTTGCGGAGAGAAACTAATAAAGTTTTATGGTGAACAGCAGTTTCAAGCGACGAAGCAAATTGTGATGCATCGTAATCAAATAGTGAAAGAATAAGAGGTGCCAATTAGAATGAATGCAACAAGAGCATATTGTTTATCGAAAAGAAAAGCGACAGCAGATTCTCCAGATGGCTGGAGTGCAACATGTATGAGGATCAATAATAAAATATTTGCGATAGTGAATCATGAAGAAGGTGAAAAAGCTGCGATTACATTAAAATGTGATCCAGAACTTGCCTTGCGAATAAGAGAAGATTATCCGGAAACAATTATTCCTGGATATCATATGAATAAAAAACATTGGAATACAGTTTATATACATAAGGGTGTAGAACAAGAACAAATTAATAAAATGATTGATTGGTCGTATGATTTAGTACTACAATCATTTTCAAAGAAAAAGCAGCAAGAGTTATTGGATTAAATACAAAGTGAAGTCGACCATAAATAGCTAGTAAAATGATTATATTTTACTAGCTATTTGCAGTTTTAGATTATATATTAGGAGATTTTGAAATGAATACGAAACGAAACAGATTACTATATGCACTGTTTACTATAGTTGTTGTTATTTTAGGTCTTATTTCCAGAAAGTTTGCTTTTGCATTACCTGATCTATTAAATGACTACTTAGGTGATGCGTTATGGGCATTAATGATTTTCACTGGATTCGGATTTTTATTTTCTAAAATAGAAACGAAGAAATTAGCTTTTATTAGTTTGATATTTTGCTACGGGATTGAAATTATCCAATTGTACCATGAGACTTGGATAGATAGCATTCGCGCAACGACTTTAGGTGGACTCGTATTAGGGTACGGATTTTTATGGAGTGATTTAGTGGCTTACACAATTGGTGTTGGAGTAGGAATGCTTGGTGAGTTTATATTACGGAAGAAATAAGGGATTTTAAAAAGGAGCCATTTATGAAAAAAATTATATTAATTGGTTCTGGTGGTTCAGGAAAATCTACATTAGCAAGGCAGTTAGGAAATAAACTAAAAATACAGGTGTATCATCTTGATGCGTTATTTTGGAAACCGAATTGGGTAGGTGTTCCGAGGGAGGAACAAAGAACAGTTCAAAATGACTTAATTAAAGAAGAAAAGTGGATTATTGATGGGAATTATGGCGGGACAATGGACATAAGAATTAACGTAGCGGATACAATTATCTTTCTTGATATTCATAGAACAATATGTGTTTATCGTGCTTTTAAAAGAATTGTGCAATATCGGAATAAAACAAGACCGGATATGGGTGCTGGATGTGAAGAAAGGTTTGACTTGCAATTTTTTAAATGGATATGGGAATATCCTAAGACGAAAAGACCTGCAATTTTAAAAAGACTCGATCAATTAAATAAGGATAAAAGAGTTATTATTTTAAAAACACCAAATGAGGTTCAACGATTCTTAAAGGAAGTGCAGTAAGTATAAATTGGTGCGTTAAAAGCATTAATTTATGTTCCATTTTGAATGGAGGGATAATATTGAATGAAATCATTCGCTCGACTGATTCTTATATGGTAAAAGTTCCAACAGGAGAGGTAGTATTAAGAGG
>NZ_JBFUIN010000598.1:0-1904 GCF_056401855.1 Bacillus sp. P4_D3 | reverse complement strand
ATACCGGACTCATTTGGATCAAGTAGCCTAATGAAATAACCGTGTCTAACTTTTAGGGGTCACTTCAAACTCGCTCTTTTTTTGTTATGTACAATAATTCATTACTACTCTAATTCAATCGAAACATTTTTTTGTGGTACAAATGTAGAAATTGCATGTTTATAAATAAGCTGTTGCTTACCTTCTGTTTCCAGCAGGACTGTAAAATTATCAAATCCTTTAATTAATCCACGAAGCTGGAAACCATTTAATAAGTACAGCGTAACGAACGTATTCTCTTTACGGAGTTGATTTAAAAACTGATCTTGAATATTGATTGATTGCTTCATGTCGAATCCTCCTCTTTTTCTCTACTTACTATTATTCGACTTTAGTTGTAGCTTTCCTTCTATGTATCGTAAAATTTCTGACGTTTTTTCACCATCAGTAACATCGAACCACGCGACATCCATCTTATTACGGAACCACGTTAATTGACGTTTTGCATAACGGCGTGAATTCGTCTTTAATTGTGATACCGCTTCTTCTAAAGATACACGATTCTCAAAATAATCATATATCTCTTTATAACCAATCGCTTGAATAGATTGACAATCTCGCACTCCTCTTTCATGTAGACCTTTTACTTCTTCTAATAAACCTTGTTCAATCATTAGGTTAACACGTAAGTTAATGCGATCGTATAGCATTTCTCGATCCATTGTCAAGCCAATTAATGAAACATCGTACAGTAACTCATTTTCTTGTTTTTCGAGCTGGTTACTCATTTTTTCACCCGTCGTGTGAAAAATTTCTAACGCCCGAATAACACGCCTTACATTATTGGCATGAATACGCTCCGCACTTTTTGGATCTACTTCTTGCAACTTTTTATGTATATATTCCACACCGCGTTCTAATGCTAATTTTTCCATCTGTTCTCGGTATGTAGCGTCTCCAGCCTCATCTGTAAACTGGTAATCGAATAGAACAGATTGTATATAGAGACCAGTTCCACCAACAATAATTGGTAATTTTCCGCGCTCAGTAATTTCTCGAATGCACTTACGGACACGTTCTTGAAATTCCGCCACAGAAAATGAATCTTCCGGATCTTTTATATCAATCATATAATGCGGAATTCCGTCCATCTCATCTGTCGTCACCTTTGCAGTCCCGATATCCATCGTACGATAAATTTGCATGGAATCACCACTAATAATCTCACCATTCAACGCTTTTGCAAGATCGATACTTAATTTCGTCTTCCCGACAGCAGTTGGCCCAATGATGACAGCAACTTTTTCACGTTGCACTTCTCCCATATCATTCAACTCTCTTTATGTAATATACTCCATCTATTGATTATACCCAATCTTACCAATTTTAACGGCATGATTGCAAGTTCTTTGAATCTAGTACATGAAATTATACATAAAAAAAGAGCATAGCTTGTCCAATTCTGCATATACATGATAAAAAATAGCTCGGGAGAGGGTGCAATGACTATGAAACAAGCGACTATCGATTTTCCATTATTAATAAAAGACCTTATTTTAGCTACTGCTACAAAAGAACAAAATTGTTCACAAGAAGAATTATACTTCGCACTAAATTGTTTACTACGTTCCTTTCATTCTACTCTTCAAGAAACGGCGTTACATCCAGAAAATAAAAATACAGAGTATATGCAAACTCAATTTTGCACCGCGTATAAAATTATTACAGGTAAAACAATTTACCCTTTTCAATAATTCTTATAAAAAAAGCGGCCGCTTAGACATTTTCAAGCAGCCGTTTTTTATTTTAATACATTATTTTATAACTTTCACTTTAACGGATTTACGCCCCCAACTATCAGCAGTGCTATCTGAACCAACTAAAACGTCAATACGGTTTCCTTTAATCGCGCCACATCGCGCCAC
>NZ_JBFUIN010000597.1:0-1906 GCF_056401855.1 Bacillus sp. P4_D3 | reverse complement strand
ACTTCAATTAAAGACATTCCCATGTATGCTTCCATATCAAGAAGTACTCCGATCATATCTATTGCTCCATCTGAATAATACTCAGTTAAAAATGAAGCGAGCGAATATGTTTTATACTTTTTTTCAACAATAATCCAGTTTTTATCAGGATCTTTCTTAATATAATTAAGTATCGGTTCCAATACCTCTAACATTAACCCTTCTGCCGTTTTCTCTCTTTCTTTATCTAAAACTGGATATCCAAGTACACTTGGATCCTTTTCAAACACATCCAATCTCGTTCTTTTGTTATTCGTATAAATTATATCTGAAGAAGTTTTATTAATAAAAAGGTTTAACGGTAGTTTAAATTTACGAATATAGGCTAAAGTTAAATCATGAGTATCCGGAATACGCATAGGACCTGCGTTAAAATATAATCCTGCACTAAATGGTTCACGAATCGTATACACCCTGCCACCTATTCTGTTATTTGCTTCTATAATCGTTACCTCATGCCCAGCCTCTTTTAATAAAGATGCTGCAACTAATCCAGATATCCCTGCACCGGCAACTGTAATCCGTTTGGGGTTATTCGTTTTGGCAAGCCCTTCATGAACAATTTGAAGCATTTGTTCCATCGATAATGGATTCCCCATGCCAATTCCCCTTTTACGAAGGATTTTACTGAATTATATTCGTTTAACAGGATTCCTATGTTTCATTCAAGTAATTGAGTGGATACATTTTCAATCACTTGAATATCTTTTATAAAATGTAATAAAATAGATATGAAACTATAGAAGTAAGACGTATTATCTTACATAATAAAATTTATGAAATAGCGAGGAATTTTGAAATGAAAAAAGGTATTAACCGTGTTGTATTAGTAGGAACAGGAGCAGTTGGATGTAGTTATGCTTACTGTATGATTAACCAAGCTGTAGCTGAAGAATTTGTTTTAGTTGATGTAAATGAAGCAAAAGCTGAAGGAGAAGCAATGGACTTAAGCCATGCCGTTCCTTTCGCACCAGCTCCAACAAAGGTTTGGAAAGGTAGTTATGAAGATTGTAAAGACGCAGATCTTGTTGTAATTACAGCTGGATTACCACAAAAGCCAGGTGAAACACGCTTAGATTTAGTTGAGAAAAACGCTAAAATTTTCAAGCAAATTGTTCGGAGCATTATGGATAGCGGCTTTGACGGTATCTTCTTAATTGCAACAAACCCTGTAGATATTTTAACTTACGTAACTTGGAAAGAATCTGGATTACCGAAAGAACGCGTAATCGGTTCTGGTACAACTCTTGATTCTGCTCGTTTCCGTTATATGTTAGGTGAGTACTTCGATATTGGACCTCATAACATTCACGCTTATATTATCGGAGAGCACGGTGATACAGAACTTCCGGTGTGGAGTCACGTATCAATTGGTATTCAAAAACTACAAACGCTTCTTGAAAAAGACAACACATATAACCAAAAAGATTTAGATGATATTTTCGTAAACGTTCGTGATGCAGCCTATCACATTATTGAACGAAAAGGTGCTACATACTACGGCATCGGCATGTCACTTTTACGTGTTACGAAAGCAATCTTAAGCAATGAAAACAGCGTATTAACTGTATCAGCATATCTTGAAGGTCAATACGGCCAACAAGATGTTTATATCGGCGTACCTGCTGTTTTAAACCGCGGCGGTGTTCGTGAAATTTTAGAAGTTGAACTAAGTGAAGAGGAAGAATTAAAATTCGATCACTCTGTTCAAGTATTGAAAGAAACAATGGCTCCTGTTCTTTAATCATATTTTTCAATCAAAAAAGCAATCCAATTTATATTGGATTGCTTTTTTATATTTTTATAGTTCCCCCTCAATTTAAACGGTAATATTATCTATAAAAAGGAGTGATTTCATGAATGATTC
>NZ_JBFUIN010000596.1:0-1908 GCF_056401855.1 Bacillus sp. P4_D3 | reverse complement strand
GTAAATAAATATTTCATGCCAGCGCTATTCGTTTTATTCTTTGTATTAATTGTTCGTGCACTTACGTTAGACGGTGCTGAAGAAGGAGTTCGATTCTTCTTACAACCTGATTTCTCAAACGTAACATCAGAAATCATTTTATATGCAATGGGGCAATCGTTCTTCTCGCTATCTGTCGGTGTAGCCGTTATGGTAACGTATAGCTCATACTTACCGAAAGAAGAAAGTTTACCGCGTTCAGCATTTTCTATCGTAGCTTTAACACTTGTTATTACATTACTTGCAGGACTTGCAATTTTCCCAGTTGTGTTCGCATTTGGAATGGAACCATCTCAAGGACCAGGACTATTATTTATCGTATTGCCAGCTATTTTCAGTAAAATGGCGTTCGGAAAATTATTCTTCATCGTTTTCTTATTACTATTCTTCTTTGCTACTATTACATCAGCAATTTCGATGTTAGAAATTAGCGTTGCATCTTTAACAACAAAAGGTAAAAGCAAAGGGAAACGTGAAAAAATGGCTTTAATTGTTGGGTTGTTAATCTTTGTTGTTGGGGTACCATCAGCATTATCATTCGGTTTGTTAAGTGATGTGAAACCATTTGGGAAAACAATTTTTGATTTAGCAGACTATGCGGTTAGTAACATACTAATGCCGCTTGGTGTTTTATTAGTTTCCATCTTTGTTCCGTTGAAAATGAAGAAAGATGTATTAATGAAAGAGCTTGGTGTAAGTAAAAATAAAGGCTATAAACTATTCGTATTATGGTTATTCTTACTTCGCTATATTGCACCAATTGCGATTATTATCGTATTCCTAAATGTACTTGGAATTATATAAAAAGAAAGGTAGCGTATCTTGGTATGATACGCTACCTTTTTATTTTTCTCTTTTTTGCAGTTCATTTACTGTTACGAATTGATACCCCTTTTTAGATAAAGAGTCTAAAATACCTTCAATGGTCTGCAGATTTTCATTAGATTTATCGTACATAGAGTGCAATAAAATGATAGAACCAGGTTTTATATTCTTATTGACGTAGTCAATTTTGTCAGTTGCAGATTTATAAAAAGTATCAGGTTCAAGATTCCATGTGATAGTTTCAATATTATTTTTGTTTAAATAGTATGGTAGTCCTATTAGTTTCTTACCGTTGGGTGGCCTAAAATCAATTTCGTCGGTAAATCCTGTTTGGCGAATTAATGAATTTGTGTTTTCTATTTCTTCTTTAATAAAAGAAGGTGATTTAAAAACCATTCTGTTATGAGAATATGTATGATTTCCAAGTTGGTGTCCAGATTGAACAATCGCTTTACCTAATGGTAAATTGTTTTCTAATTCGTTTCCGATAACAAAGAAAGTAGCTTTCGCATTGTACTTATCTAGCAGTGGTAGTATTTGTTTTACATTGTTAGTAGGGCCATCATCAAAAGTTAAAGCAATCACTTTTTCATTCGTTTTAATGCGATTTGTTAAGTCTCCAAATAATTGAAAGCTTCTTGCGTTCATTAATTTGTATGTTCCGAAGAAAGCTGTAGTAATAATGAATATTGTAACTATTGTAATGATTATTCTCTTCTTCATAACGCAACCTCACTATACTTTTTGATTCGATTAAAAAGTATTATATCAAACTGTGTAACTTGTTGCTTCAAAAATTGTGAAGATGCAAGGAGAGGGAATTTATCATATAATAAAATGCAAAAGGTATATTAGGAGGTGTTTATGTGGCGATTACAATTCAATTGCCAGACACTGCAGCGTCTCATGCAAAGCCAAGTATGGAAATGGCGATACTTTGCGTGAGGTAGACAAGTAATATACAATCAATCGCCAAAATGAGCTCGTATCATTTTTTATATTTGGCTTTGCACCTTATTGAAATGAACCATAAAAAATAAGGGG
>NZ_JBFUIN010000595.1:0-1909 GCF_056401855.1 Bacillus sp. P4_D3 | reverse complement strand
CAATTATACCTATAATAGCACCAACTATTAATGTAATAATCCATCCCATTTTTAGTCCCTCATTTCTATTATAGTTTGTATTTTCAAATACAAGAGTAGCTAAACTCTTATATAAGATTACGTATTTATCTACGCTAACCATATCCTACTATAGAAATATACCTACGAACATTTTATGTATGGAGATACATATATTATATGCAAAAAAGAAAAAAATTGTCAAACTTACCCACAAATCAATTATATTAATATATCATATTTAAAGGAGGCGTTATTATCTATGATTCATAAATTACTTCCCACTTCTTATGAAGTAGCAACATCCATTTTAAAGGTTCAAATTCCAGCTTATAAAATTGAAGCAGACTTTTTAAACAGTACTGCAATACCTCGTTTATATGATACTGTAAACGATATTCAAAATTGTGATGAAACATTCTATGGATATTTCTCTGAAAATAAACTCGTCGGCTTTATTTCTTTTATACAAGAAGAAGAACTAATCGATATCCATAGATTAGTTGTATCGCCCGATTTTTTTCAAAAAGGAATCGCAACGAAACTGCTACTTTATATATTTAACATGTTCTCGTCTTCAATGACATACATTGTACAGACAGGTAAAGCCAATACTCCAGCTCTCGCATTATATAAAAAACACAGCTTCATTGAAGTAACAGATACAACACTACCTGATGGCATGATTCTTACGCAACTTAAAAGACAGAAAACACAAAATAATTTGACTTAATTATTTATTTATGTTATTTTTTACTTTATACAACCTTTTGCTGAGTCCAAATTTTGGAGCGGGGGAACCATTTTTGTAGCTATGCTACTTGGGGCGAATCTTTTTTAAGTAGGGAAACTCTCACTTCCCGAGTCCGACAGCTAACCTCGTAAGCGTAATGGGAGAGGAAGGTGCTTTTTGCCTATGTTACACACTTTGCCTCCTTAGTTATAAATATGGAATCGATATCAATCAGAAAACTATATTTATAGAAAAGGAGACTGGTACAATGTTACGTTTATCAGATCACGCAATAAAAATGATGGAGCAAAGACTTCGACTCGAACAACACCGCACATATCAAGCAAATAAAATTGTAGATAACTTACATCACAAATACTTTTTTCAGCATATTTTTCAACCGAAGAGATAAATAAACCATGCATACAATATTTAATACAAAAAGATTTGCAATTATGAACTGCAAATCTTTTTGTATTAGCATTAAAAATAATCTTGCATCAATTTATTCATCCAATCTGGAACACTAACATTTTCCCTTGCATCAAAAGCAGAAATATATGGTTTTATATCTAAAATAGCCGTTTGATCATTAGCGTCTAATCCTTGCACAGTCATAACATTATTTTCAATGGACAATATTTCAACAGTAGTAATTCCAATGGGGTTTGGACGATACTTTGTCCGTTGCGCAAAACATCCCTTTTCATCTAAATCACTTAGTCCCCTTGGCTTTCTAGCCCACGACTCGTTATTTTCTTCCTGGAAATCATTCATATAAAAAATAACAATTGCATGAGAGTAATCCTCAAGGCCAGCTAATCCTCCAATATACTCTGGATATATATTAATGTTAGAAATAACACTTCCCCAATTACTGTACACTTTTTCATCTATAGAGTTTTGCACTTCACCAATTTTCACCATATTAATATGACTCATTTTTTCCCCTTCTTTATGCAGCATTATTTACTTCCTTACCTTAATAATGAACGTCGTCGGCACCATCCTAGCTTTATATAAAGAATAATACTTCGTAGAAGGCTCTGCTATTTCTCCATCAAATACGCTAGATGGTTCAGGTTCTTCTATTCTCTCAATTGTAAAACCAACTCTATTTAACTCATTTATGTATGTACTCATTTTTCGCTTATATAA
>NZ_JBFUIN010000594.1:0-1920 GCF_056401855.1 Bacillus sp. P4_D3 | reverse complement strand
GTGTAGCTCAAGTATTAGAAAAGTTAATTTGTACTGTTAACAACAGTTAAAAGGGTAGAATAGTTACTTCCTATATCGAATTTTACGTCAACTAGTCCATTATGTATCCTTCATCAAAATAGAAAAGTAGAAGTGTATATTTTCCCTTTACTATTGTGCACTCTATATTGCTGTGAATCGTTGACCTTTACTTTTTCGTCAATTATAAACCCTTTACCTATATTTACAGTTCCAGCGACATCTTTCCCCTGCCCAGAAAGGTATTATTGAAACGTAGATTATTAACCTTAGCAACAACGCGCTTACCTACAAAGGGACTCCATAGTAATTTCTCCTACTATATATATAAATCATACTTAGTTAAATTGGGTTTATTTTATACGGAGCCAAAAACCTCTAAATGTTTATTTTATAATTACATAAATAATCCTAACATCTCCAAAAATTGATATAATGATACAGTTATTAATAGCAATTAGGGAGATATGCAGCATGAACTATACACATATGCCAAAAGGAATAGGAATGGTTAAGCGGACTCCGTTCGCTCCGATACCGAAGAAATTCATCGGTATTGGTAAGATTGTTAAAAAACAAACAAAAGTGGAGCGCCCTACATTAACCCAAAACGAACAAGAAATTATTGAAAACAAGTTATTATGTTCATTTCTTTCTGAAGAGAAAATATTGATTATTTATTATAGAGATGGTCATTTGCTTACTAGATATGTGACTGTAACTGACATAAATCCGATAAAGAATTTAATAACTTGCACTGATGCATCTTATAACAGAATTTTCCTTAATTTTATAGATATAATTGATTTGAGATAAAAAACATACAGTTTTTCAAATATAGCCGGGAATAAAAATGAAAGAATCTTGTATTCTAGGTTAAATACAGATAGAGCAAAAGTGTAAGTTCTTGTGAGAGTTAGCAAGATAAAGGCTGTTTGTTTATGTTTTGGACTGTCTGTTATGGTTATCGAATTTACAAATACAAAAGAGGAACAGAACTCAATAGAGAAAGCTAAGGAAGCATTTAGATAATAGTTGAAGACGCCCGATTAAGGACGGCTTCAACTATTATCTCACTTTGATATATTCATATCACCATTTACCACCTGGTCTAGTATCCATCCACCAAGTAATCTTATCTAACTCTGCATTAGGTAGGACATCGGTTTGGATATAACATAGTCCAGAAATTGGATCAACATTAACGCTACCTTTTATTCCTCGTTCTGCCATAGCTTGAATAGCTTCATCTAAGGAGTTAGTACCGAATCCACCTGACTTAACGTATTGATATCCACCATTAGAACCGCCGTTTCCTCCATCATTACAAAAATCAGACCTGTTTCTATACTCATATTCTTGATTATAATTAAATGCTTAAGGCAAACCCCTATTTTCCTTTCTACTCAGAAACAATTTATTTTATAAAATAAAAAGTAGCAGATTCGCTACTTTAAAATCTACATAATTCCCTTTTCTTTCGCTCTTTCATAAAGAACAGTACGGCTTACACCAGTTACTTCACATATTTTCTTAACTGTATATCCGTTCTCTTCACGATTGGCAAGCAGCTCTAAAGCATGCTCCATTTTAGGGTTTTTATCACCGTATTTTTTAGTCCTTCCCTTATATACGCCACGTTGTTTAGCAAGGTCTATACCTTCTCTTTGACGCATCTTAAGTAAATCGCTTTCTAACTTTCTAACTGGTTAACACCAGCCATTACAGTGAGTAGAAAAGTACTGTATGGATTATCACTCGTAGTATCAAGCCATGTATCTTTTATAGATTTAATTGAAGCTCCTTTACTCTTAATAACCTCAATTAGTTCAAATAAATCCTTTGTGCTACGACTAATACGAGTTAAATCAGTAACAACAATCGTGTCACCTTCTTTTAAAC
>NZ_JBFUIN010000593.1:0-1921 GCF_056401855.1 Bacillus sp. P4_D3 | reverse complement strand
GAGGAGAAGGAGGAGAAACACTAAAACATTACAGAATTTACGATACCTTAAAAATGATAAAAACCCACGAAGAAAATGAATTTTCACCGTGGGTTTTAGTTATTTAAATGGACTTTCGGGACACCTAACTCAAGAAGCATCCGCACCTTCAAACTGACTATTATAAAGCGAAGCATAGAAACCATCAGCTTTCAATAACTCTTCATGATTACCTTGTTCTACAATATCCCCATCCTTCATGACAAGGATTAAATCTGCATCACGTATTGTTGATAATCTATGAGCGATAATGAAGCTTGTTCTACCTTCCATAAGGTTTTCCATCGCTTTTTGGATCAGTACTTCTGTACGAGTGTCAATGGAGCTTGTCGCTTCATCGAGTATTAATATTTTCGGATCCGCAATAAGGGCGCGGGCAATTGTTAGTAGTTGCTTTTGTCCTTGGGATACGTTGCTTGCTTCTTCGTTTAGTTCCATTTGATATTTATTTGGTAATGTTTTTACGAAACTGTGAACGTGAGCTGCTTTCGCTGCTTCAATTACTTCTTCGTCTGTAGCATCGAGTCTACCGTAACGTATATTTTCCATGATGGAGCCGTTAAATAGCCAAGTGTCTTGAAGTACCATACCAAACATGTTGCGCAGGTCTTCTCGCGTGAAGTCTTTTATATCGTGACCGTCGATACATATTGCACCGCTGTTTATGTCATAGAAACGCATTAACAGTTTTACAATCGTTGTTTTACCAGCCCCGGTTGGTCCGACGATTGCTACTTTTTGTCCAGGTTTAATGTTAGATGAGAAATTATTGATGATGATCTTATCTGGATTGTATCCAAATTGAACATCTTGGAAGGTAACTTCTCCTTGAACTTTTTGCAGCTTCACTGGATTTTCTGCTTCTGGCACTTCCTCTTCTTCTTCTAAAAATTCGAAGACTCTTTCTGCAGCAGCTGCAGTGGATTGAAGTACGTTCGCGATTTGCGCTACTTGAGCGATTGGTTGCGTAAAGCTTCTAACATATTGCACAAAGGCTAAAATGTCTCCAACTGCGATGGTTCTCTTTACCGCAAGCCATCCGCCTAAAATAGATACAGCGACGTAACCGATATTACCGATAAATGTCATAATCGGCATCATCATTCCAGATAAAAATTGAGATTTCCATGCGGAGTGATAAAGGGTATCATTTACCTTTTCGAATTTTTTTACTTCTTCTTCTTCTTTGTTAAAGGCTTTTACGATATTGTGACCACTATAAATTTCTTCGACCTGACCGTTTACGTGTCCTAAATATTCTTGCTGGGATTTGAAGTATTTTTGTGATCGTTTTACGACTGCCATGATGAGAATCATCGATACTGGCAATATTAAAAGCGCCACTAATGTCATTTGCCAGCTGATTGATAACATCATGATAAGTACACCGATGATTGTAATAACGGATGTGATGATTTGCGACATACTTTGGTTTAACGTTTGGCTCACCGTATCTATGTCATTTGTAATTCTCGATAATACTTCGCCGTGCGTTGTTTTATCAAAGTAATTCAGCGGCATACGATTAATTTTTTCGTCGATTTCTTTTCTGAAGTTATAAGATACTTTTTGAGCTACTCCAGAAATAATGTACCCCTGGATAATACCAAACACAGTGCTCAGTATATATAATCCAAGAAGTAAAATAACAATGTTTCCGATATAGGTAAAGTCAATGGCCGCACCGGGTGCTCCTGATACTTTGCTTACGAGTCCTTCGAAAAGTTTTGTTGTCGCATTTCCTAAAATTTTTGGACCAACGATTGTAAAGGCTGCACTACCGATTGCGAAAAGGATAACGACTAAGATTGATAATTTATAGGGCTTCAAGTATTGAAGGAGTTTATTCATCGTTCCTTTGAAGTTTTTTGCCTTCTCAATC
>NZ_JBFUIN010000592.1:0-1925 GCF_056401855.1 Bacillus sp. P4_D3 | reverse complement strand
AGAGTTACAACCAATTATTGCATCATTAGCTGAGAAAAAGTTAAATTTGCAAAATGCTGAGATTCAAATAGGAAAATTAAAAGAAGGTATGCAAAAGTTAGATGAGCAACTAGAAGCGCATACAAATGAAAAACAAAGAATGTCTGGCGAATTACAGCAATTAGAAGTAGCGCTTGAACAATATGTAGCTAAAGTAGAAGAACTAACGAATATGCGAGAAGATGCAAAAGTATTAAAGCAGGCATATGATGTATGGCAAGAAAAACAAAAATACGAGCAAGAAAAAGAAATTGCATTTCATAAGATGCAACTGGCAGTTAGTGCGTATGAAGATATGGAACGCCGCTGGTTAAGTGAGCAAGCTGGTATATTAGCTCTTCATTTACATGATGGTGAATCTTGTCCAGTATGTGGTAGTATGGATCACCCGAAAAAAGCTACAGAGCAAAGTAATGCCATTGATGAAAAAGAGTTAAATGGGCTAAGAGAAAAGAAAAACGTTGCGGAAAAATCACATGTTCAATTAGAAGAAAAGTGGAATTTCTATCGAGTTCAATATGAACAAGTGATAGAAGAAGTGCTAAAGCGAGGGTATCGTGCAGAAGAATTARTAGAAACATATAGGGCGCTCGTTCAAAAAGGAAAGCAATTAGCAGCAGATGTTAATGCGTTAAAAGCAAGTGAAGAAACGCGTAAGCAAATTGCTGTGAATATAAAAAGCGTAGAAGAAAAAGTAGAAGAACTCCAGAAACAAAAGCGTGAAGTAGAAACAATGCAGCACCGTACTGAAATGGAGTGTATGCAGCTTCGTACGTCATATGAACATGATAAGCAAAATATTCCGGAAAGCTTGCAAACGGTACAAGCTTGGAAAGTACAGTTTGACCAAGCTCTGCAAGAACTCAGGTTCATGGAAGATGAATGGGAGAAAGTACAAGAAGCGTATCAACATTGGCAAAATGAAAATATACGTATTCAAGCAGAACATGATAGTGCTTCTAATCAATTTAATGGTGCAAAAGAGAAGAAAGAAGAGACTTTCACACGCTTTATGAAAGAGCTAGAACAAAGCGGATTTACAGATCAATTAACATATACAGGATCCAAATTAAATGATGCTGAGATGGATAAGTTACAACAAGAAATCCGAAGTTATTACTCATCTCTAGAAGTACTTACAAAACAAATTGAAGAATTAAAGGCAGAATTAAAAGATAAAGAGTATATGGACATTTCTTCATTAGATGAGCAAGTGAAAGAATTGGAAATTCACCTTGATATTATTAAAGAAAAACGACAACGTGCTCAAAATGCCGTATCATATATTACGGATTTACATGAAAATATTAAACGAATTGATGAACAAATTCATGAGGAAGAAAAAGCATTCCAAGAACTTGTTGATTTATATGAAGTAATGAAAGGGGATAACGATAGTCGTATATCCTTTGAACGTTACATCTTAATTGAGTATTTAGAACAAATTGTTCAAATTGCGAACGAACGACTACGTAAATTATCAAATGGACAATTTTATTTAAAACGAAGCGAACGAGTTGAAAAGAGGAATCGACAAAGTGGATTAGGCTTAGATGTATACGATGCATATACAGGTCAAACCCGAGATGTAAAAACATTATCTGGCGGTGAAAAATTTAACGCATCACTTTGCTTAGCACTTGGAATGGCAGATGTAATTCAAGCGTATGAGGGTGGTATTTCCATCGAAACGATGTTTATCGATGAAGGATTCGGCTCATTAGATGAAGAGTCATTAACGAAAGCAGTTGACGCCCTAATCGACTTGCAAAAATCAGGCCGATTTATCGGCGTAATTTCACACGTTCAAGAACTGAAAAACGCAATGCCAGCTGTATTAGAAGTAACGAAGCAGAAGGATGGCTGTAGTCAGACGCGGTTTGTGG
>NZ_JBFUIN010000591.1:0-1927 GCF_056401855.1 Bacillus sp. P4_D3 | reverse complement strand
CTATTTAGCTGAGTCCATGTTTTTCGGAATTGCCCTCGTACTTATTATATATGGCGGTGCTGAACTATTTACTGGAAATACAATGTATTTCACAGTGGCAACTTTACGAAAAGAAACAACGATTTCTGATACACTTCGTAACTGGGTTGCTTGTTATGCAGGTAACTTAGCTGGCGCTTTATTCTTTGCCTTACTATTTTACGCAACTGGCATTTTCGGAGCAATTGATCACGGTCATTTAATGAATACAGTCGTTGAAGGTAAAATGAACACACCTACAATGCAATTATTCTTTAAAGCAATTTTATGTAACTGGCTCGTATGTCTTGCCTGCTTCTTACCTTCTCAAGTAAAAGGTGATACAGCAAAAATATTGATGATAATGATGCTCGTTTTCACATTCTTCTTATCTGGCTATGAGCATAGCATCGCAAACTTATCATTGTTTGCCTTATCTTTAGTTTCACCACATCCTGATACAATTACTTTCGCTGGGGCTATTCATAACTTAATTCCAGTTACAATCGGTAACATTATTGGCGGATCAGTATTTGTCGGTATGGTATATCATTACTTAACAAAGAAAGCACCTGTTGCTAAACAAGAAGAAGCTGAATTAGTAGCAGCTCAAACAGAGGAAATTATTCCTTTACAAGCACATATGAAACATTAAAAACTCTAAAGTGTCTGTTATCAAGACCTAATTTAAAAAATATTATTAAATCAACCCCCTAACATATTATATGTGTCTAATATGTTAGGGGGTTTTAAATTAATCAAAAAATTGATTTAACTGTTGCACTAAACAAGAAATCTAACATATAGGGGTAGCGACACATTCCCATCAAGTTAATATTTTGCAGCACCCCCAGAACGAAATTTTAGACCCTCTTATAACAGAGAAGATTATTTTATCGTTTTTTGGGTGACCTCTTTTCTTAGCTTGATAGGTATACGCCAGGATCCCATGCCTATCAACTCCAGAACAAAAACAAACCGATTGATATACCAATCAGTTTGTTTTATTTACACATCTTCTCTTTTAAAAAGTCAATAAAAACAGATTTTGGTCTGCCTTTTAAATAGATAAAATCAATACTAATATTAATTTTCACTGGAGGTGTCATTTCCACTCGGATCAATTCTCCATTTTCTAATTCTTGTTTGACACAATGTTCAGGCAAGAAGCTAATGCCCATCCCTTGTATCACTAAATTTTTCGCTGTTTCCATATTATCTACTTCTAAAGATATAGTCGGGCTTACATCATTACTTGAAAATAGCCGATGAATCATGAGCCAATCCATTGATCCATAATCAAAGAAGATAAGGGGTTGTTTACTTACATGTTCTATTGTTACTTTTTCTTCTTTTAAAAATATATGATTTCGAGGCACAAAAAGGCCAATAGGGTCATTATAAAGACGGATTGATTCTACTTGAGGATGTTTTTCTGTTCGTACGATGCCAAAGTCAACTTCTTTATTAATAACCTTCTGTAAGATGTCTTGTGAATGACCAGTTACAATTTTTATTCTAACATCCTTAAATTCAGATTTGAAACCAGGTAAAATTTCAGGGAGGATATTATTAGATATTGATAAAGCACTCCCAATTACCAAGTCATATGGGATTGTTACTTGTTGCAACCCATACTTAGCTTCCTGATAAGATTGCAAAATTTTTTGTGCATGTGGAAAAAAATACTCTCCTTTTTCAGTTAAAGAAATCTTATTGCCATTTCGATGAAAAAGCTTTATATTAATTTCACGTTCAAGTGATTGGATACGTGCTGTTACAGAAGGTTGGGTTAAATAAAGAGCTTCGGCAGCTTTATTGAAACTACCAAGTTGACAAACATATATAAAAGCTTCAATATTTTCAATATTCATGTCTAAACGCTCCTTACTTTAGCTCTCTATTATAA
>NZ_JBFUIN010000590.1:0-1927 GCF_056401855.1 Bacillus sp. P4_D3 | reverse complement strand
TTTCTTTACTTCTTCACCAGAGAATAGCATACGGCCTAAGAAACCACGTAAGAAACTTTCTGATTCATCTTGTGGAGAGAACTGACGTAACCAATCAATTAAAGTGTAATCACTGTTCTCGAAGTACTCAGAGTTATCTCTTGGGAAATGAGCTTGAGATGTTGTTACACCCCATTTGAATGAACCGCTATCTGGCTCCATTTCACCCATAAGAATTTTAAATAATGTTGTCATTGCAATATCGTTACGGCCGATAAATGCAACTTTATCACCTTTATTTAAAGTGAAGTTCACATTATCTAATACTTTTTCTCCGTCGATTGTTTTAGAAATACCTTCAACCGTTAATAAGTCATTTCCTACTTCACGCTCTGGTGTGAAACCAACGAACGGATAACGACGTGATGACGGTCTAATATCATCTAATGTAATTTTATCTAACAATTTTTTACGAGAAGTTGCTTGCTTCGCTTTAGATGCGTTTGAGCTAAAGCGCGCAATAAAGTTTTGTAACTCTTTTACTTTCTCTTCTTTTTTCTTGTTAGAATCTTGCGTTAGTTTTAATGCTAATTGGCTTGACTCATACCAGAAGTCATAGTTACCAACGTATAATTGAATTTTACCGAAATCAARGTCAGCCATGTGCGTACATACTTTATTTAAGAAGTGACGGTCATGGGATACAACGATAACTGTATTATCAAAGTTCATTAAGAAGTTTTCTAACCATTGAATCGCTTTTAAGTCCAAATGGTTGGTAGGCTCATCTAGTAATAGAATGTCAGGTTGACCGAATAAAGCTTGAGCAAGTAATACTTTTACTTTCTCTGCCCCTGTTAATTCAGACATCTTTTTATCATGAATATCTTCGCCGATACCTAATCCTTTTAGAAGGATTGCAGCTTCTGACTCAGCTTCCCAACCGTTTAGCTCAGCGAACTCACCTTCAAGTTCTGCAGCACGCATGCCATCTTCATCACTAAAGTCTTCTTTCATGTAAATTGCATTTTTCTCTTGCATTACTTTATAAAGACGTGTATGACCCATCATTACTGTTTCTAGTGCAGGGAACTCTTCATATTCAAAGTGATTCTGTTTTAATACTGCTAGACGCTCACCTGGCGTAATATGTATGTCACCTGTTGATTGGTCAACTTCTCCAGATAAAATCTTTAGAAATGTTGATTTACCAGCACCGTTTGCTCCGATTAAACCGTAGCAATTACCTGGCGTGAATTTTATGTTAACATCTTCAAATAATTTGCGATCTGCGAAACGCAAACTAACGTTACTTACTGTAATCATTTGTGTCCTCCTACTAATACCGCTTATTTCAGCGTTTTCTCACCGATTGTCCTAAAAAATCGCATATTACGACTCAATTATTGTAGACTATAGCTATTATATAGTAGAAGCTGGATGAATAGCAACGATTGATTACTTTTATAGTGTGGTTATTATATTGATTTACTAGCTAATACAGCGTTTTAAAGAAATGTTATTTACATAATACTAGTAACAATACTCGAAACAAACGGAAACACACGATATTCCATTGGGATATTATGTATTTTAAAAAAGAGAATATAAATGAATCGGTCATTTCGTTATACAAATTAATATCAAAAAGATATTCACACAACCTCAAGAATATAATTGCCCCAACAAAACTTAAAATACCATACAATAAACGAATGATCTGGTTGTTACCCATAAACCCCTCCTACTGCAAAAAAGAGCGTGGATATTTTCCGCATCTCCCTAACTATATTTCACCATATATTAGAAAGTGTTTTTCCGTTTATTCGCAAACGTTCTTCACTCTGTTTTTCAATAAAAAACTGTAGAGAACACACTCTCTACAGTTTTTTTATTACTTCGTATCAATTATTTTCTTTTTATAACTTTGTATTTTACTCGTTAACCC
>NZ_JBFUIN010000589.1:0-1927 GCF_056401855.1 Bacillus sp. P4_D3 | reverse complement strand
AAAGAGCAAGTCATAAAAGGAATTGTATATTACACATATTGGAGAGGAGATGAGGTTTGTACGATGTGGAAAGATATGAGAGGAAAAGCGATGGAGCAATGCCTTTATGCAGAGAAAAGGTAAAAAGGAAGCGGGATTTACGTTAATAGAAATGATTGCATGTTTGTTGCTTTTATCAATGTTCTTTTTACTTTTACCACGTCTTCATATTATGGGAATAGAAAATACACATTCAAAAGGACTAAATGAATGGGAGTGGGATGTGTTTTTAGGACAAATGCAATTAGAGTTTCGTGAAGTATTAAGTGGGAGGAAGATAGCACTAGAAAATGATGAACATATTTTGCGCTTCCAACTTCGTAATGGCGATGAGGTGACGTATGAAAAAGTGAATAGTAATTTAATAAGAAAAGTAAATATGCGCGGAAGGGAATCTATATTGCAAAGGATTGAAGCGATTTCGTATAAATTAACACCTCATTTGCTATATATATATGTGAAAGATATAAGTGGTGAAATATATGAAGGCGTGGCTGTACGCTATAGTGAAATTGAGATAGAAACATGAGAAAACAAGATGGATTTGCAATGCCAGGAACAATTATTTTTCTTATTTTATTCATTTCTTTTTTGATGTACGAAACGAATATGTTACTTTCGGATAAAAAATTTTATTCTGAAATAGAACAAAGTTTTTTTATGGAGGAACTTATTGATCGAGCTATTTCAGATATAAAAAGAGACTTACAGCAAAAAGAAAAAGAGGATGTTTTTTTATTTCAGTATGAAAGAGGAGAAGGGAGTGGAAAGTACGTCTTTGAAAATGATGTTATTAACATTTCATTGCAATGTGTTACAAAAAAGAGAGTTTTCTACAAAGTGAGCTTTCGCTATAGGAAAAGGGATAATAAAATATTGGATTGGGTAGAAGGATAATGTGTAAAATACGCGGGGGAGAAGCATTAATTTCCAATGTGTTGAGAGTCAATTTTTTTGTGGAAAGGGATAAAAAGGATAGTTAAAAGTTTAAATTTTCTCAAAAAAGAGAAAGGTAGAAAGAATATGATATATTCATGCTATCCAATCATTTTTTCTAGGGAGATAAGGAAATGACAACTAACAATCAAATAGATGAAAATAAGGAACAAACTATTTTTGATCATAAAGGAAATACGATTATGACAGAAGATAGGGAAATACAAATTATTTCAAAATTCGAAGAACCCCTTATTGTCGTATTAGCAAATGTATTAAGTGATGAAGAATGTGACGGATTGATCGAATTTTCTAAAAATAAAATAGAGCGGTCTAAAATTGGTTCATCACGTGATGTAAATGATATTCGAACGAGTAGCGGTGCATTTTTGGAAGAGAATGAACTAACTTCGAAGATTGAAAAACGAATTTCATCTATCATGAATGTTCCTGTAGCGCATGGAGAAGGATTGCACATTTTAAATTATGAAGTGGATCAAGAATATAAAGCGCACTATGATTATTTTGCGGAACATAGTAGATCAGCTGCTAATAATCGTATAAGTACTCTTGTGATGTACTTAAATGATGTAGAGGAAGGCGGGGAGACATTCTTTCCGAAATTAAATCTTTCTGTACACCCTAGAAAGGGAATGGCAGTATACTTTGAGTATTTTTATCAAGACCAATCACTAAATGAGCTTACGTTACATGGAGGAGCACCTGTAACGAAAGGCGAGAAATGGGTTGCAACGCAGTGGGTGAGAAGAGGTACTTATAAGTAAAAGTGAGCCAGCTTGTTTGATTGCGAGAAAATAGGGAGTATGTTACGTTTTGTTCTTCATTTCATAAGAAGAACAAAACGTTTTTTTATTAAATAAAGTAGCATCTTTCGTTATAATAACAAATAATAACGGATGATTGAGAGGAACGAAAATGAAATCTATATACA
>NZ_JBFUIN010000588.1:0-1930 GCF_056401855.1 Bacillus sp. P4_D3 | reverse complement strand
CATAGGCATGGTGTGCTATCCCATGCCCATCAACTTAAGAATTTTTTAACACCCCAAAACGAAAAAACAAGCTAAATTCTCATAGATAACTATCTTATAATTAATTATATAATTTATTTTGCGATATGATAATATAAAGATATTACACTTAAAAGAGGGGATTCAAATTGGTTAAAAACTTACCTTTACTAATAGTTATTTTAATACTAGATGTAAGTTCTTCTACATTAAGTACGAACGGATACTTTTCTCCAGTCATAGAATGGTCTTTAATGATTATAAGTATTATTTTAAACATTACTGCAGTTATAGGCTTATCACTACACGTCTTTGTATATCAACCTATGAAAAGATTTGAAAAAATTAAAATGAAATCTTCAAATAAAATAATTATATTTGAGGTAACACCACCTCGCCATCGAGTGTTGATTTAGAAAAAAGTTTAATTATAAATATTTTATGATATTCAATAAATTTAACTTATAAAAATATTTTTATTCTTATTCAACTATCCTGCCCCGTTAGTTTAAGTACATTTCTTCACAATTTTTACAGTGATAGTAACATAAATACCCAACAAAAAATCATCTCACCTCTAGAAATCTATAATGGTAGTTTTAGAATAAGTGAATAAGAGAAATAACCACCATTGATTATTTCTCTTTTCATATACATATTTATTTTTGGAAAAATAACCTAACTCCAAATACTAATAATACTGTGCCAGTAATACCCTCTATTGTACGGTTCACTTTTTCTTTTCTTAAAAAAGTTCTTAATTGACGTATTAGTGAGATATAAAGTAAATACCATATTGCTGTCAAAGTCGTAAATGTGAGTCCTAACAAAAGAAATTGGAAGAGATGACTTTGATTGCTCACAATAAATTGGGGTAGAAAACTTAGGAAAAACACAGCAGTTTTTGGGTTTAAGATTGCCGTGGTAAATCCTTGTCTAAAACTTTTAATCGTTCCAATATCCTTAGAGTTCATTTCCACTGAACCTGACATATCTTCTTTTTTAGACAAGGCACTTTTAATTGACTTTACAGCTAAGTAAATTAAGTAAAAAGCCCCAGCATATTTTATAAATGTAAATAACATAGAGAATTTCATTAGGATGGCAGAAAGTCCTAGTGTAGCCATTATTGTATGAATCATCATTCCAGATACCGTTCCTAAGACGGTCTTTATCCCACCATTTTTACCATGCGAGATAGTGTTTTTTGTAACTAAGGCAAAACCGGGACCAGGCATTATTATGATTAGGATTGCTGTGAGGATAAATAACAAATAATTTTCCATGTTCTAGTATTTCCTTTCCAATTTTTAGTTTTGCCTATAGTATAGCTTTTTTACTTAAAATATTAAATATAAAAAGCGTGATCAGGAGTTTATCGAGGTTATTAGTATCAATTTGACCAAACATTATCCTAAAGTTACATTGATAAAACACACGGCAAACTTATGGGTAAAATTACAAGCTCGGCTCTCACAAAAAACGGGATAAAAAAATAAACAGCGGAACTAGTCCACTGTTTATTTCGTCACACCCTCATGTAATTTTTCTGTATAATCTTTTACATCCTTCCAGCTATCTTTCGCTGTATTTAAATCTTCTTTTATAAAGGTAAATTCTTCAGGGCTGATTCCTTTTACGTTTTGTAGTAAATTATTATATTTCGCACCTACCGTATACCACTGATTTGATATGTTTTGCAGTGCTGTAATTGCTGCATCAATTGTTTCTGTCATATTAGTTGTTTTATTTTTTGCATCTGTCAAAATTGCCACTTCTGCTTGCGATCCAGAAATTCTATTCTTTAAACTGGCTATTTCTCGTTCTGCATTTGCAATATCTTTTTTCGCAATCGCAATCATCGGTCCCCCCGCAAGACAAGTTATTAACGCTACGCAAAGTACACCACCAG
>NZ_JBFUIN010000587.1:0-1932 GCF_056401855.1 Bacillus sp. P4_D3 | reverse complement strand
CCATTATATTATCAACACATTTAGTAGAAGAAGTAACCCATGTAATTGAAGATGTAATCATCATAAAAGAAGGAAGACTAGTTGTTCAATCATCAGTGGAAGATATATTACAACAGGGGCATATAATTTCAGGGAAAAAAGATAAAGTAGATGCGTTTTCAATTAATAAAAAAGTTATAAACCGAGAAGTTTATGGAAATAAAGGTATAGCTGTTATATGGGAAGAACTTACTAATGAAGATTATTACTCTCTTGAAAAAGAAGGATTAGTAGTTGATAAAATTACATTACAAAAACTATTTATTCACATAACTGGTGGTGAGGTGAAATGACGATGTTAATGAAGCAGTTGAAGTTACATATAAATTTTCATTATAAAGCAATTTTAATATTTTGGATCGCAGCTTTATTAATAAAAGGGGCTATGAATGCTGTTAATTTATATGGAATGAAAATTGGTTATTTACCCGAATTTATCAATAATCCTTCTATAGCAATTATGATGTTTATAATAGGGAGTACTTTCATCATACAAGATGATTTATTTCGTTTAGCCATTTCATTTGGTGTGACAAGGATACAATATTTTATCGGAGCGATTTGTTATATTGTACTGCAATCCGGACTATTTTCATTACTTCAAGTAATGTTTTTACAAGATGTAAAATATAATATGGGGAATGCTAGTTTTGGAGAACTATTAGCACAACAGTTTATTTTACAATTTTTATTTTATGTTACGACAGCATGTTTCTTTCAAGTAGTAGTTGTTTTTAAACAACGATTTAAGTGGATCGGTCTTATGATTGGTGGAACACTTTTTTTAACAACAAACAGTGTGCTTTATGGTGAGGTAGGAATAAAAGGTTTATTATTTACAAGCGATCTATCTTTAATAGATATTCCCTATTTTACTGTGATTTCAATTGGATTAACCATTCTATATATCATAACTAGTAGTATATTTATTCGTAAAGTTTCATTTGAGCAAACAGTTTAAAAGATTGTTAGATTAATATTAAAGGAGAGAAGGAATAATAAATGGGAGACACCTCTTCATTAATAACCGTCTTTTTATGCGTGGCCTTACTAATTTTTTGGCGCCGTTATCGATCTATGTATAAGCCGATTAAGGGTACGGGAAAACGTATTTTGTGGCCATTAATATTTTTAACACCGGGGATAATATGGTTTTTTGGACCCGTACATCCAGCACTATTACAAGTAGTTATAGCAGTATTTATTGGAATTCTTTTTGCCGTACCACTTATAGTTTTAACAAATTATGAGCGAAGAGATGATGGGAATATTTATACGAAAAAAAGTGCAGCCTTTTTAATTACTTTTATTGCACTTGTCGTTTTAAGATATGGTTCAAGACAATATATTGTTGATTTAGATCAACAAACAATAGGTTTATTATTTTACGTAGTTGCAGTATCGTATATTATTCCGTGGAGAATTGCTTGTTATATAAAATTCAGGAAAGTTTTGCGAGAAAATAATAACCATGCTATATGAAAACTTCTCATTTGAGAAGTTTTTTATTTTTATATGCAAGCAAAATAATTTATTGAAGTTCACGCTATCATGCAATATGATAAATATAAAAAATTGAGGGGAAGTAGGGGATATAAAAGTGCGTACAATTCTACTGTTTTTACATAACATGCCCATTGATGAAATAGAGAGTATGAGAGAAAAGCATGATCCTTTATTCGGATTAATTCGACCGCATATAACAATTGTATTTCCATTTGAAAGCTCCATTTCGAATGATGAGCTGAAATCACATGTTTTGAATTTGGCAAAAGGGATAGGAGAAATTGAAATTGAGTTTGCAAGTCGTATAACAAGTGTGGGAGACTATTTGTTTTTAGGAGTTGAAAAGGGTAAAGAACAAATAGAAAAACTACATGATAAATTGTATAC
>NZ_JBFUIN010000586.1:0-1944 GCF_056401855.1 Bacillus sp. P4_D3 | reverse complement strand
CTTTTCCACCCTCACGTAGCCATAATTTAAACTTTTCAACTGTTATTTGAACAGTTTTTGGTTTTCTACCTATATGAAGGTAATCGATAATCTCAGCTTTCGGATATTGTTCTTTCGTTTTTTCAACGGCTAGTTTACCCCATTTTGCATAGGGCGGCTGTGCGTGAACGATAGATGGACCAGTATATATATTTGAACATGCTGTTAGTAAAAAAATCGCGAATGCTATACGTGTGAAGAAATACTTCATAATAAGCTCCTTTTACTCTTTTTTATATTGTGTGCATATATCTTCAAGCATATAAGCTTGGCTTTTTTTGTCTTCTTTACATAAAAGCTTCACATTTACAAAACATAACCATGAATTCATTCTGTATTTAAGGAGGGAAACATATGCGTCAAAAAGGTTTTTTGAAGCTAGCAGTTTTACTTACCTTTATTGGCTTATCTTTAATGGTAAGTAGTATACAAACCAAAAATGTAGAAGCCTTTTCTAATCAAGTAATTCAAAGGGGAGCATCTGGAGAAGATGTCATTGAACTGCAAACTCGTTTGAAATATAACGGATTTTATACGGGAAAAGTTGATGGTGTTTTCGGATGGGGTACATATTGGGCGCTTCGAAACTTTCAGCAAAAATTCGGATTGCCAGTTGATGGTTTAGCGGGTGCTAAAACGAAACAAATGCTTGTAAAGGCAACAAAGTATGATAAGTCGACCGCTAATAAAGGTACAACAACTAATAAAGGGAACAGCGGTGGTACTGCGCAAGAAAATAAACCACCACAAAGTAAAGGGACAAATGTTCCAAATGGTTATTCTCAAAATGACATTCAGCTAATGGCAAACGCTGTATATGGAGAGTCACGTGGTGAGCCTTATTTAGGACAAGTTGCAGTGGCTGCGGTAATTTTAAATCGTGTCACAAGTGCATCGTTTCCAAATACCGTTTCAGGTGTAATCTTTGAACCGAGAGCCTTTACAGCAGTAGCAGATGGACAAATATATTTAACGCCAAATGAAAATGCGAAAAAAGCCGTATTAGATGCAATCAATGGATGGGATCCAACAGGGAATGCACTATATTATTTCAATCCAGATACTGCGACAAGCAAATGGATTTGGACTCGTCCACAAATTAAAAAAATCGGTAAACATATTTTCTGTAAATAGAGCGGAGGTGGAAACATGTTACGAGGTATTATCATTGTATTGTTAACAGTAGGTGTAGTAGGAACAGGGTATTGGGGCTATAAAGAGYATCAAGAGAAAAATGCGGTATTAATTCGAGCGGAAAATAGTTATCAGCGTGCGTTTCATGATTTAGCATATGAAGTTGATTTATTACACGATAAAATTGGAACAACACTGGCGATGAATTCAMGTTCCTCATTATCGCCAGCTTTAGCAGATGTATGGCGTTTAACATCAGAGGCTCGTTCTGATGTAGGGCAAC
Organism: Bacillus sp. P4_D3; assembly: GCF_056401855.1. Classification (NCBI taxonomy): domain Bacteria; kingdom Bacillati; phylum Bacillota; class Bacilli; order Caryophanales; family Bacillaceae; genus Bacillus; species Bacillus sp. P4_D3. The sequence continues at coordinate 488 of NZ_JBFUIN010000586.1, read as the reverse complement.
TACCATTAACATTAATGCCATTTAATAAAACGGAAGAGTTCCTTGCGAATATCGGTGATTTTAGTTATCGTGCAGCGGTTCGTGATTTAGAAAACGAACCGTTAAATGATCAAGAATATAAAACGTTACAAGGTTTATATTCAAATGCAGAAAATATACAAGATGAACTGAGAAAAGTGCAGCATCTTGTATTGAAAAATAATCTTCGCTGGATGGATGTAGAAATGGCTCTAGCGTCAAACCAAGATCCAGCAGATAACACAATTATCGATGGATTAAAGACGGTAGAAAAGAATGTAACATCATACTCGTCCACAAACTTTGGACCGACTTTTACAAGTGCACAAAAGAATAAAAAAGGCGGATTTGAGGCAAAAGGAAAGGCGATTTCGAAAGAGGAAGCGGAAAAAATCGCGAAATCATTTTTAAACTTAAAAGGGAATGAAAAAGTAGAAGTTGAGAAAAGTGGAAAAGGTGCAAAAGAATCA
>NZ_JBFUIN010000585.1:0-1944 GCF_056401855.1 Bacillus sp. P4_D3 | reverse complement strand
CGTCAATGGGATTCTTGCTACCAAAGGCGAAGTCCATTTCTGGTATCGCTGACGTGCAAGATTGCGGTGTGCCATCACCACTCCCACAACAGACCATATAGGTTCGTGGGCTACGGTACTGTGACCATACCGTACAGATTGTTCGTTCTCAAATRTTTTTAMGTCTTTTGCATGACGACTTAATACATTTTACGGAGTAGAAGAATTTGCTACCCCAACCTCATATGTATTCTGTKTTCAGAGAACAGTCGTTTTAGAGTCTTTTGCATGACTATGAATAAARYATACCATGTTTYGCTATGCAAAAACGATRCTTTCATCCCACGTCTAAAGACGGACTAAAGTCCTGCGTGGGCTTTCCCGTATCGTAAATTCTGTAACAAATGCGACTGAATGGTCATTTGTTATATCGGTCTTCATTTTGACATTCATATTAATGCTAGGTGTTCTTATATTTAAACTGAATAACGGTCTTAAGAGAAAAGTGAAAATACAATATAAATATATGGTAGTATTTCTAATACTAAATTTCGTATGGATAAGTTTATGTTGGATAACTGGTTATGAACAATTAGCGGTCATTCCACCTATTTTAGTCGTTGTGTATGAATCGCTTCAAAAGCCGATGTACAATGAAAAAATGGCATGTAAACAAATACTAGTATTAACTACATCGGCAACTGTTGGAACTTTATTGTACTTTGCAATCGATTCATGGATGTTAGTTACTTTATTAAATATGATATTGATGCTTATTTTATTAAAAATCGTTGGTATACGCATTCCAGCGGCTTACGCATTTCCATTACTTCCGCTCGTATTTCCTGATGAAATGATAAAAATGTTACCAGTGGGTTCATTCATTGCGGGGGTATTCTTATTTGGTGCAGTACTACTTTATAAAAAGTGGGAGATGAAGCAAAAGAGAATGTAAATGTAGAAAAGAAAATACAATCTTTAGTTAGCATAATAAATAGACACCCGCGGGTGTCTATTTTCATTAAATGAAATTTAGCTTAATTCATTTAAGTAATTAACAAGTTCTGTTGTTTTAGAAAAGAATGGTGAATGATCAGCTTCCAAAGTAATTATTTTCGTGCAAGGAGTTTCTGTATTCATTCGGCGCTGAAAATCAATCGGAATCGCTCTATCTAGAGTTGTTTCGATATAAATACGATTTACAGTTCCAAAGTTCGCTTCTGATATTTTTAGCTCTTGTTGGAACGGTCCTAGCGGTTGAGGACGCATTTGATTAAAAGATGTTTCTTTAATAGAACCGTCTTCTGTAGCATTTAAAAATGTTTGTTCAATCAACTCTGGTATAAGTTCTGCAGTCAAGTCTTTCTCATTTATAGAGAATTGTGGTCCGGTTTCGCCATTTAATTTACTACCAAGACTTTCACCGTTTTGTGGTAAAAATGCGCAAAGATAAACTAATTTATCGATTTTATTTGGTATATATTCAGCTGCTTGTGTAATAACAACGCCGCCCATACTATGTCCAACGAGAATAACATTTTCATTTTGTTGATGTATCGCATCCGTTACTGCAGTAACATAGGAATCTAACGTTACATTCTGAGAAGGAGTCGTATCTTTACCGCTTCCAGGTAAGTCTAGTGTAATAACTGTATGTCCGAAAGCCTCTAACTGAGGTTTTACAAATCCCCATGCCCATTCGCCTTGCCATGCTCCATGTACTAAAACGTAAGTACTCATTGAATCAACACTCCTCTAATGTTTATATGCTTATTTTTTCGTAATATTGATGATGTATAATTAGTGTATATGAAGTGGGTTGATAAATATAATGAAGCTTATTTATAGATGATATAAATATCTTTTATATAAGGAGAACAGAATGAACGTTTTTGATTTTAAAGTTTTTAAATACGTGGCTCGTTTGAACAGCATTAGTTTAGCAGCTAAGGAATTACATTACAT
>NZ_JBFUIN010000584.1:0-1950 GCF_056401855.1 Bacillus sp. P4_D3 | reverse complement strand
CGTATGATAATTCACATAATTAGTTATCAAGGAAATTACATCTTCTAAAAATATAGAAACTTGTTCTGTTTGATTTTCAACCATCAAATTAGACATGGCTTCTCTCTCCTTTGCCGTTTTACGCTATTTCTACTCTTTTATTTTTATGTAATTCAGCTAATATTTCTTGTACTTTCACCACTGTTCCCTCGTCAAAGTATCGTTGAAAGTCTGTTACTTCATTGAGATACAAGCGCTTCTGCGCGCGTAGCTCTTTATTGTTCACTAAACAAGCGATCGCTACAATATCTCGTAAATATACGTCTTGTTCTTCTACTTTATAAACTGGATTTCCTTCAAAAGGGGTAATTTCTTGTAAAATTTCTTCAAAATATCGAACATATAAGACAGAAAAGGTTTTTTCTTGATTATTTAATATATATGTCACTTCAGATCTATTAAAAAAATCTTCTGATGTATTCGGTTTTGCTTTTTCTAACTCATATCCTGCATAACCTATTATAATCATCTACTTCCCCTCTCTTCCTTCTTTCATCTTATCTTAACTTAATTTTCTGATAAACGAAATATTCTTTTAAATATAACCTATATAAAAAATAGCTTCCCTATACAGGAATTTACCTTTTTATTTTTCTTGAAGTTTGTCATAATAATATTATTGTCTCAGTTTTCTTACACAAGGAGAGTTGTATTTATGTCGTTTTCATGGAAACGTTTCTTACAAATCGGGAAAATAATCTTCCCATTTGTTGTCTTAACAATTGTTTTCTTTCAAGCTAAAAAAGAATTAGCGGGCATTTCTTTTTTAGAAGCAATTGAAACAATTAAAAACATTCCAACTGGTGGGGTATTTTTAGCGATTACACTCGGTGCATTTGCCGTTTCAACAATGTTCTTTTATGACTTTGTTATGCTTCGTTACTTAAAAGCAGATATACCTGTACAAAAGATTTTCCGTATCTCATGGATTGCAAACACTTTAAATGGATTTATCGGTTTTGGTGGTCTTGTTGGTGCCGGTGTACGTACAATGCTCTATCGTCCACATATAAAAGAGAATGGGAAACTTATTAAAAGTATTGCTTGGATGACAACCGCTTTTATTAACGGATTAGCCATTCTGTCATTCCTCGGCCTTATTGGGATATTAGACACTAGTTTTATTCTGCACGAAAAACCGTGGTTATGGCCTGTTCTTATCTTCTTTGCTCTTTTCGTTCCTATATATATTGGGTTTTCTAAAATTAAAAATAGAAAAACAAAACAGCTAGACGGACAAGAGACTGAAGAAGAAGAGAAAAATCCAACTGTTTTATATTCATTAGTTTCATTAGTCGAGTGGGTATCTGCTGGTATCGTTATGTACGTCATTTTAATATTGTTTGGAATTGATATCGAATTTCAAAAGTTTTTAGGTGTTTATGTAATTGCTGCTTTAGCTGGTGTCGTAAGTCTTGTCCCTGGTGGCCTTGGTTCATTTGATCTTGTTTTCTTAACCGGACTAGGACAATACGGAGTTGATACAGGCGTATTACTACCCGCTATGTTATTATATCGACTTGTCTATTACATCTTACCATTCTGCCTTGGTCTCATTTTTGCAGCATTTGAAATGACAGGAGCGRCCATAAAAAAAATTGAAGATAAACCATTTATTGCACCTGCATTAGAAACAACTGGTGTAATTTGGACTTTACAACGTGATTTTTTAGGGAAATTAGGTTCATGGGCATCCGCCGCTTTAACCGTATTCGCTGGCTTAATGGTTATTCTATCAACAATTTTACCGACTAGTATAAATCGAGCTCACGCCTTACATATTTTAGCTCCAAAGCACCTTATTCAATTTTCTTTTAGCTTATCATTAACATTCGGTATTCTCCTCCTGATTCTTTCGCGAGGCATATATTATGGAACAAAGCGTTCTTACTATATGACGATTGTTTCTTT
>NZ_JBFUIN010000583.1:0-1955 GCF_056401855.1 Bacillus sp. P4_D3 | reverse complement strand
ATTAAGAGTCTTTTTGTGTTGATGAAAAGTTTAAAAGAAAAAGGAATTGGCATGATTTACATTACGCATCGTTTTCCAGAAATCTTTGAAATTGCGAATAAAGTAGCAATTTTGCGTGACGGAATGATTGTAAGTCAAGGGGATGTATCAAGCTATACATATGACATGCTAATGGAGGGGTTATTACCGAAAGGTTATAAACTTGAGGAGAAGAAAGAAATCACGCAAGAAGAAATAGAGCATTCGGAAAAAGTATTAGATGTCACGAATGCGTCTAGTTATGCGTTTCAAAATGTATCATTAACTGTACACGCTGGAGAAGTTGTCGGGATTGCAGGTATCGTCGGATCAGGTAGGACTGAATTAGCTGAATCAATATTTGGATTAATGCCTTTGAAATCAGGTTCTGTTTTATTAGAGGGAAAATCCATTACGAAGTATTCGGTACATAAGAGAATAAAGGAAGGTATGGTGTATGTACCGGAGGACCGGGCAGGGAATGGCATTTTTTCAATTGCGTCTGTGAAAGAAAATATAACATCTGCATCTTTAAACAGTATGAGTAGCTTCTTTTTAAATGACAAAAAAGAAAGCGCTTTATCAGAGTTGTATATAAAACAGTTTAGAATTGTTGTCCCTCATATGAATGAGAAAATGACGTCTTTATCAGGTGGGAACCAACAGAAGGTCGTGTTAGCGAAATATMTTGCATGTAATCCGAAATTGATTATTCTTGATGAACCGACCCGTGGTATTGATGCGAAAGCAAGATTAGAAGTATACGAAACGATACAAAGTTTGAAGAGAAAGGGACTTGCGATCATATTAATTTCTTCAGATATGGAAGAAATCGTTCAATTAGCGAATCGTGTTTATGTGATGAGAAACGGAGAATTCGTCTCTCATTTGGAGAAGAAGGAAATTTGTATTGATGAAGTTACACGTCTTGCGTACGGAGGAAAGGGAGGTGTAACGGAGTGAACCGTTTATTTAAAATGCATGAGACGTCTATTATTATTTTATTACTTCTTTACATAGCCTTCGTTGGAGTAATGAAYCCTAGTTTTGTTCAATTTAGCTCTTTAGCTTTAATTATGAAATCAAGCGTTATTTTAGTTGTTTTGGCAATTGGTCAATCTTTCGTATTGTTTACGAAAAATATAGATGTWTCAGTAGGATCTATTATGGGATTAAGCGCTGCGGTTTGCGGGATGTTGTTAACAGATGGATACAGTGCCTTTATTTCAATATTTGCGGCAATTATACTTAGCGCCCTTATTGGTATGGTAAACGGAATTGGCGTTACGAAATTTAGGGTGCCAGCTATCATTATGACATTAGGAATGCTCGGGATTATTAGAGGCGTAATGTTAATATTTACGGGCGGAAAGTGGATTGAAGATATTCCGAATGAGTATAAACAAATTTCTTCTATTATGATGTTAGGGATTCCGATAACGGTATGGACCGTTCTTATCATATTACTGCTGCTATATTTCTTTTTAATGAAAGTTCAAATTGGAAGATATTTTTATGCGGTCGGTGATAATGAAGATGGTGCAAGGCTTATTGGAATACATGTAGATAAAGTGAAAATATACGCGTTTATCATATCAGGCATAAGCGCTGGGTTCGCTGGATGTATATTCGTAATGAATATTGGATTCGTTCCAAATCAAACAGGTACAGGGATAGAATTGCAAGTTATCGCTGCTGCTGTTTTAGGTGGTATTCATTTAAAAGGAGGAACAGGTTCTATATTTGGAGCGGCATTAGGTGCATTCTTCTTAGAAGTGATAAGCAGTTCACTCGTCTTTTTAAAAATACCTGCATTTTGGAATAGTGCTATTTCAGGATTTTTACTTTTACTCATCATCATATTAGATAGTGTCTTAAAAAAATGGAAGAAACTCCGGCAATTAGAAGAAAGGAGGGTGAATCTATGAGGGGAATAC
>NZ_JBFUIN010000582.1:0-1958 GCF_056401855.1 Bacillus sp. P4_D3 | reverse complement strand
CACTACAATACGAGTGCTGAACATATCATAAAGAGCGCGGAGGATTCATTACAAAACTTACATACAGATTATATTGATGTATTGCTCATTCATCGCCCTGATCCATTCACAGACCCAAATGAAGTGGCAGAAGCGTTCTCACGCTTAAAGCAAGAAGGAAAAGTTCGTCACTTCGGTGTTTCTAACTTTTTACCTTCTCAATTTAATATGTTAAGTTCATATTTAGATTTCCCGCTCATTACAAATCAAATTGAAGTATCTGCGATGCAGCTTGAGCATTTTGAAAAAGGTACGATTGATTTATGCCAAGAAAAACGAATCAATCCAATGATTTGGTCACCTCTTGCTGGTGGAGAAATCTTTACTGGCCAAACTGAACGTGCTGTACGTTTACGTGAAACTTTACAAAAAATTGCTACTGAGCTAGGCGTTGATAGCATTGATACTGTTATGTATGCATGGTTACTTACTCATTCAGCTAAAATGATGCCAATCGTTGGCTCTGGCAAATTAGATCGAGTAAAAACGGCTGCAATGGCAACAAAAGTTAACTTAGACCGCCAACAATGGTTTACAATTTTCGAAAGCTCTAACGGACATCCTGTCCCATAATGTACAAAAAGAAGAGCCGTTACTTTACAGCTCTTCTTTTTCATATGTATTTCTCGTCATTGCAAATACACACATATCTCTTAATCCATTTTCATCTACCGCAACACTCGCACTTTCTAAAATCCCTTCTAATTTAAAACCTAATTTTTCAGGTATCGCTCTACTCTTCTTATTTAGAGAATCACAACGAATTTCTACCCGGTTTGCTTTCAGTTCAGTGAAAGCATACTCCGTTATACCTTTTGCGGCCTCTACCATATAGCCCTTTCCACTAAACCTTGAATCAACCCAATACCCGATTTCAAATTGAKGTATATCCCAAACAATACGATGTAATCCAGCAGATGCAATAAACTCGCCAGTTTCTTTCGAAAACACTAGTAATCTCAAATCTTCTCGCTGCAAAAATTGAATATGTGATTTTCTAATACTCTCTTCTATTTCTTCCTCTGTTTGCTCTTTTTGTGCAAAGACCATCCAAGGCTTTAATTCTTTCATCGAAGCTTGAATTGCTTCATATACAACTTTACCATCACCTGGTTTTGGCATTCTAATTAAAAGCCTTTCAGTATAAAATTCAGAAGGAAAATCGAATAACAATGGATTCAAAGTAAACACTCCCCATAATCCTTTTATATTTAATAATATCCATCTCAAGATATATAGTAAAGTTTTTTCTGAATTTTACATTTTTTACTCATTCACCTCTACTGCCACACGAACTCCGGATTCAATCGCACCTTGAATCCATCCGTGATACAGCGTTGTATGATCTCCAGCAAAGTATATTCTCCCCTCAGGTTTCACAATGACTGGCTGTAATTCAGATTCTTGACCTGCTTGAAAAAGAGCAAATCCTCCAAGTGCATATGGATCTAATGTCCAACTTTTTGATATTCCAGACATGAACTCATCATATACTTGACCACCTAATATTGTTGCTAAATTTTGTAGTGTGTAATAGATACGATCCCCTTTTGATAAACCATCCCATAGTAACGCATCATAAGACCATGTATAACTTCCTAACATCATAGCAGGTCCTTTCTCTCCAATTCCATGGCTTGGATAATAGGCGTAACGAATTGGCAAATCTGTTATAATTCTGCCACCTAATTGCCCTTGTTCTTCCCAAAATCGACTTTTAAATTGAATGCCTATTTTCGTCGCAGGCATATAATGCAATTCACGAATTGCTTTCCACTTTTCATGAGATATAGAATCAAATGGATCTACTTCCACAAAACGCATTGTCGAAAACGGAATTGTAACAATAACTAAATCCCCTGTAATACTACTATATTCAAAAGTTTCCTCGTTTCGGTAGAAAGCCGTCACACCGTTAT
>NZ_JBFUIN010000581.1:0-1960 GCF_056401855.1 Bacillus sp. P4_D3 | reverse complement strand
CCAATAAAGCCTGTTCCACCAATTAAAAATACTGTTCTCATATAAAATCTCCTTTTTAGTACTATTCAGTACTAATTTGATGTAAAAAAAAAGCTTCTTTTATCGAAGCAAGTTAAATAAATGATCTGCTGTTTTCGTGATTACAGTTGCATCCTTCAATGTTTCTGAAATAAATAACGCTCCTTCAAGATTTGTAATAAAAAGTGATGCTACCTCATCAATATTAATCGTATTTCTGAATTCTCCATTCTCTACCCCTTGTTTAAGTAATAGAGAAACTTTCTTTTGTAATTCTGTAAAAAAAAGACCTATTTTTTCTTTTATTTGCGTGGCCTGTGTAGGACTTTGAATATAAAGAGTAATAAATGGACAGCTCCCCTTATACTCTCTCGACTGAACTCCTTGTGATAATTGCTTTAAAAACAGTTGGATACGATCTTCAACTAAAAATTGGTTCTGAGAAAGTACGTCATCAATTGCAGATTGATACATTTCAATCCAATAATCAACGACCCCTTCTAATAATACTTCCTTATTAGAAAAGTGATAATACACATTAGACTTTGAAACTTTGCTTACACGTACTAATTCATCCATACTTGTATAAGCAAACCCTTTTTCTAAAAATAATGTTGCAGCTACTTCAATCACACGTTTTTGATTCATTAATTTTACCTTTGTCATAACTAGAACTATATAGTACTAATTTAAATGTTGCAAGTATTTATGTTAATTTAGAAAAAAGTTTGATTAAAAAAGTTCCACTAACATTGATTTTACTGCAAAAAAATCTTATTTTGAATAAAGTTGAACTGAACCCCGAAATTGTTAATTCACTATCGTCTAATAGGGGTCACCATACATACCCATCAACTTAAGAAAAAGAAATGCCCCCAAAACGAAAAAATGAGCGGCTTCTCAAAATAGCTATCTGTAGAGAAAGAAAATTTTAATTTAGGGGGATATGAAAATATTAGCTTGATGGGTATGAAGTAGTGCCCCTATAAACAAAATCCTCCAGAAACATCTAAAATTTGCCCTGTTACCCAGCGGCTATCAGAAGAAGCAAGGAATTCTACTACATCTGCAATATCTTCAACTTGCCCTATTCGTCCGAACACAGATGAATTCGTAGCAAAATTTCGTATTTCCGGATTATCTAGCAATTTCGCATTTATATCTGTCTTCGTATATCCAGGCATAATTGTATTCACTGTTATACCTCTTTCTCCAAGATGTTTAGCTAGAGGAAGTGTCATCGTATTTAGTGCACCTTTACTTAAACCGTATGCAATGGACCCTGTAAAACCAAGTCTTACTTCAGCTGATGAAATGTTAATAACTCGCCCCTCCGCTCGTAATAACGGTAATGTTTGCTGAATTAAGAAGAACGGTGCTTTAATATTTACAGACATAATTTCATCAAAAACTTCTTCTGTCGTATTTTCAATTGTTCCTTGTGTACCTATCCCTGCATTGTTTACTAAAATATCAATCTCTGATGTACCAACTCTTATTTGTAATTCATTCTTCAATTGTTCTACTATCTTTTTGACACCATCAATTGAATTGAAATCCGCTTCAATTAAGAATGCCTTTCCTCCATTAGATTCAATCTCACTAATTGTTTCATCTGCAGCTGCTTTATTTCGGCCATAGTGAATTGCAACTAATGCACCGTCGTTTGCTAATCTCATCGCAATCGCACGGCCAATGCCGCGACTCGCTCCTGTTACTAACGCTACTTTCCCATCAAGATTTTTCATTTTTTCCATCCTTCCTAAATTTCCGTTTGATAAAGTGAAACTTTAATCAGTGGGGGTTTTCTTCATCCCCCACTGATTATTAGTTGAACCAATCGGGCTTTTACGGGCAGTTAATCTCTCACCTAACCACTTTGCTCCAGCTGAATTTTGAGGTGGGAGTTTTACTGCCCGTTAATGCGGGATAAATCCTATAC
>NZ_JBFUIN010000580.1:0-1966 GCF_056401855.1 Bacillus sp. P4_D3 | reverse complement strand
CCATAATCCTATATGAATGCGAAAATGTAAAAGAGAGGAATCTATTTTTTGAAAAATTCCTCTCTTTTTTTATGATTTCTCGTATAATTCTAAAAAAATTATGTATGATTATTTTTTATTGCTCTTTCTCAAATTAACAATTAGCCATATAGATTGAATAATTATCGGTAATATAAATGCAATTAATAAAACGATAAATGCCACTAATTTAAGCTCTGGTGTTTGAGTAACACCAGCACCATCAACCTCTCTTAGCCAAATGATAGCTGCCAATATCCCAAAAATGGTAATCCAAAATATGTTACCAATCCACCAAAAAATCCATCGTCTTTTCATATTAGCACCTCTTATATTTACCCTCTGTTAAAAGTATATTTTCGGTTGTTATATTTAAATGAAATAACTATAAAACTACTTTTTTTCAACTGTATATCTAACTTGTTTAAAGGTTGCCATGTCGCCATCTTCGTTATCATCTTTCGTTTGCAAAAGTTGAACTCTTGGCTTGTAGTCTGTCCTATGAGCGTGCTCGATATCTTTAATGTTAAGTTTGTAGGATTCACCATTATTTATTTTTTGTTCCAATACTTTTTTATTGGCAACATAAATAAAAGTTATTTTATTTTCATCAATACCTTCAGTCTTAATTTCTAATTCATTATCTTTTGTTGTAATCGTTGGTGTTAATAATTCAATACTGCCGTTTCCGGTTTCTAAAGAATTTTCTACTATAGTTGAACATCCGGATAGAATGATTCCGATGAATAGAAGAACAATTAATTTCTTTTTCATAACATCCCCCAATTTCAAGTGATTTTTGATTTTGGTATTGCTAGACTGCTAGTATGGAACGTAAATGTTTAGCTAGCACTTTTTTATTGTACCATAATATGTAAATTAAAATAGGTTATATATCCAATTTAAGGGAGATTGAAAAGTTTACTTATTGTTGAGAATCAGTATTTTTACAGTAGGTATTTATTTTCTTTAGAAAGCGGTGTTGATAAAATCATTACGAATTGGATATCCAAATATATGATGAAATGTAGAAAGTAGAAAGAGCTTAATACGAAGCAATCTTATTTTTATAGAAATTACAATTTTTACATATTAAAATAATGATAGGGAATAGATGAATTCATTCACTTCGGAGATAGTTACTTGAACATTAACGAGAAGGCAATTGAAATGTTTGAACAAAATGAATATGAGGAAGCAATGGAACTGTTTCAACAAGCAGTACATGAATCTAGAGGTGTACAATCTCTCAATAATCTTGCTTGGATGTACTTTTATGAGGAAGAGAATGATGGTAAAGCTCTTGAATTAATAAAAGAAGCTGTTAAGTTGAATCCTTCCTCATACTTTCCTTATAACATCTTAGGGGAAATTTACATGAAACAAGAAAAGTGGGAAGAAGCGAAAGATGCATTACAAAAATCTATTTCGATTCAACCATCCGATGAAGCATATCACAATGTAGCTGTAGCTCATTATAATCTTGGAGAGTTGGAAAAAGCTTCAGAATTTTTCTTGCGAGTTGCAGGGGATTCAGACATTATAATGTATAACTATGTAAAGTGTTTAATTGATTTAGGGCGAAAAACAGAAGCGAAAGAGAAGTTGGATGCTTTTAACAGGAAATCGGATGATTTTGTAGGAGAAATTAATGTAGCAGGTTTATATGTTGAGTTGAATTGCTATAAAGAAGCAATTGAATGGTTCGAAAAGGGATACAAAGAATACTGGAAAAGTCCCAATTGGATTGGTAGATTTGTTTATGCTCTATATAAAGCTAATAATTTCTCCCGTATAAATGAAGTTATACGGGAATCTATCGAAGCGAAGACAGCAGAAATAGAAGATGTTCAGAATGAAGAAGTAGAAGAAAATTGGACAGAAAACGATAAGAAAGAGTTAATTGAGGAATATATAGAAGAGAACAATTGTTATAAAAAAATGATAG
>NZ_JBFUIN010000579.1:0-1970 GCF_056401855.1 Bacillus sp. P4_D3 | reverse complement strand
GCGATGGATGGTGCCGGAAAGTTCATTAAAGGGGACGTTATTTTCGGGATTGTCATTTTATTTGTAAACATTATTTTCGGTTTAATTGTTGGTATGATGCAGCAAGGAATGAGCTTTGCAGATGCGGCTATTCACTATACACAGTTAACTGTCGGTGACGGAATTGTAAACCAAATCGGTTCGTTAATGCTTGCGATTTCAACAGGGATTATCGTAACGCGAGTATTTGACGGTTCATCTGATACAGTAACTGAAGGAATCTTTAAAGAGTTATTAGCGCATGAAGTTGTTGTATATGCGCTGGGTGGTTTATTTATCGCAATGGGTGTTTTTACACCGTTACCATTTCTACCATTTGCTCTCGTTGGAGGCACGATTGTTTTCTTAGGAGTTCGTAATAAAAAGCGAATAAAGAAAGAAAAAGAAGACGAGCTTCAAAAAGAATTAGAGATGATTCAAGGCGATGAAGAGCAACTGCAACAAGTCGAAGATTCATTCGGAGTCTTTACGGATAAATATCCAATTATTGTAGAGCTCGGATTAGATTTAGCGGCACTTGTAAAGCAGAAGATTAACGGGGAAACAGCTCGAGATAAAGTTGTTCTTATGAGGAAGTCAATTATTACCGATCTTGGTATTAACGTTCCTGGAATTAACTTTAAAGATAATACGAGCTTTAGACCACGTGGACGTTACATTATTCGTATTAAAGGTGCAAAGGCGGCTGAAGGTGTTTTAAAATCAGGTTATTTATTAGCACTGAAAACACCGAACGTAATGGCTGATTTAGATGCAGAACCAGCGAAAGATCCAATTTTCGGCGAAGATGGATATTGGATTTTGGAGCATATGGTACAAGATGCACAAATGAAAGGCTATCAAGTGTTAGAGCCACTCAGCATATTAATTACGCATTTAGATGTTGTCGTTAGACGTAACCTTCATGAGTTAATTCAGCGTCAACATGTGAAAGACTTGATTAACTCGCTTGAAACTGATAATGGCGTTTTATTAGAAGAAATTAAGAAGAAAGAAATCGATTTATCACTTGTTCAAAATGTTATTAAACAACTGCTGAAAGAAGGAATTTCAATTCGTGATTTACCAACGATTATTGAAGGTATTATTGACGGGAAAGAAATTTATCAAAACCATGTGGATGGTGTCACTGCATTTGTACGTGAATGTATTTCAAAAGTTATTTGTGAGAGTGCGAAAAATCCTGACGGGAAAATTTATGCAGCGCTTTTCGCTGATTCAATCGAGTTAGATGCGGATGTTGTTAATAATTCATATCAAGGTTATTTATTAAACTGGGATTTAGATTTAGAAACGCGAGTAGTAGAGCAAGTACAGCGCGTTTTCAAACAAGCTCGTTTAATGGGAAGAGAGCCAGTATTATTAACGCGCAGAAAAGATTTCAGGTTTGCGATTGTGAGACTTCTTGAACGTTATCAAATAGAAGCTAAAGTATTATGTATTAGTGAACTAGCACCAGAAATTGTTGTAGATCAAATTGCTTATATTGAATAGTAGGGGGTGAAGTAATGGAAAGTACAGAAAAAAAAGAAGCGTTAATGCGAATAAAAGCAGCTTCGAAAAATGAATTGTATCGAAAGTTATTTGACCAATATGGTACAGATTATTACTACGTTGTCGATGAAAGTGTAAAACGAAACATCCCGTTTTTTTGGAAGAAGAATTATGAAATGTTAGTCGCTTTTCCTGAAGATAAACAGGAAGAAAGTAACGAAGGCATAGCTCAGTTTCATGACCAATTAATGGATGTTATAAATGAACCTTCAGAAGAAATTGTGAAGGCAAATGGAATTCAATCGGTACTGCACAATTTAGAAAACGTAACGACTTCTATGCCGTACGCAGCGATGCAAACAGGAAATAGTGAAGAATGGGCAAGAAAAAAAGAGAAACTATTACAACTGTTTGAAAAAGGGATTGTCGTTGTGAAG
>NZ_JBFUIN010000578.1:0-1975 GCF_056401855.1 Bacillus sp. P4_D3 | reverse complement strand
ATTAAAATTTCAATCTTAAAAGTTAATTTAYAAATGATTGTATAGATAATGAATATAAAAAACGGGAAAAATAACTAGGAGGAATTTAACATGTCGGATTGGTTTCAATTAGATAAAGAATATATGATGCCTACGTATTGTCGCACGGAGGTTGCGATAGAAAGAGGAGAAGGTTGTAAACTGTATGATGTGGAGGGTAAAGAGTATTTAGATTTATTTTCTGGCGTAGGAGTAAACGTATTAGGATATAATCATCCTAAAATTGTGCAAACGACCATGGAGCAAGTTACGAAATCGTTGCATCTTCCATTTCATTTTTTAAATCCAGTTGCGATTGAGTATGCAAAGAGATTAGTTGATTGCTCTTTAAAAAATGGAAAAGTTTTTTTTACAAACTCTGGTACAGAAGCGACAGAAACGACATTAAAATTAATTGATAAATATAGATCTATTACGAATGAAGAACGTGAAGGAGTCGTTGTACTGAAAGATAGTTTCCACGGGCGAACATTAGGGGCTCTTCATTTTACGAGACAAGAAAATGTTTATCAAAATTTCCCGAAAACATCCATTCCTGTATATGAAGTGGAGCGTGAAAATATAAAGGAATTAGAAGATACAATTGTTAATGAACATCCCATTGCAATTATGCTAGAGCCTGTTTTAGGAAGCGGTGGGATCTATCCTTTATCAAGTGRATATTTAGAAGGGATTCAGCTCCTGTGTGAAAAGTATAATGTACTCCTCATAGTCGATGAAGTACAAAGTGGTATGGGCAGAACTGGAAAACTATTTGCTTATCAAAATTTTAATATTACACCAGATATTATTCAAATTGGTAAAGGGGCAGGGGGCGGGATACCGCTTGGAGGAATCATTGTAGGTGAAAAGTTATGTAATGTATTTTCACCAGGAGATCATGGAACAACGTTTGCTCATTCATCAATCGGAACGGCTTTAGGTTTAACGGTATTACAAACATTAATTGATGATGGTTTAATGCAAGAAGCATATGAAACGTCACAGTATTTCAATGAAAAACTGCAAGAAATTCAGAAAGAAAATTCTTATTATATTCAGGAAGTACGTCATGCTGGGATGATGTTTGGAATTAGTATGAATGATACGACTGAAAATGTGAAGAAATTACAGGTAGAATTAATGGATAAAGGGATGTTAGTCGATGTAACTCAAGGTAATATCATCCGTTTACTTCCTCCGTATATAATTACAAAAGAGGAAATTGATACATTTATTAATGAATTTATATTCGCTGTTCATAGTGTGGCAGCTATAGCAAGTGTTTAAGAATTTTGATGAAAATACAAATATAAAAAGTACCTTATTTATAATTCGTACAGGAAGAAAATAGGGACAAAAAATAAATTTATATATTAAAATAAAAAGCTGAAAAAGGCACTCATACAGCGCTTTTTCAGCTTTTTAAAATACTTAATTACTTAATCTAGAAAGAATCTAATTGGACAAATAATTAATTATGTGAAACAATAATAACAGATAAGGAGACGTTGCTTTTCCTTAAGTGCTTCGTATTGAATTTATTCTAGTAAGAGAAGGTGTGCTGAAAGAAGTTAAATTAAATAAGGGGCTGTTTTACTATATGCAACAAAATAATGATTTAAATTTTGAACCTCAAGACGTTAATATTGTCAATCCTAAACAAGCTAGGAAAGCAGTTGTTGCTACTGGCATTGGGAATGCAATGGAGTGGTTTGACTTTGGATTATACGCGTATTTAGCGGTAATATTAAGTCAATTATTCTTCTCAGGTGTGAATAATAGTGGTTTGCAACTTGTACTTACATTTGGTACATTTGCAGCGGCCTTTCTCGTTCGACCAATCGGAGGTATTTTCTTTGGTAGAATAGGAGACAAGTATGGCCGAAAGATCGTTTTAAGTACAACTATTATTTTAATGGCACTTTCTACATTATTCATCGCATTACTACCAACC
>NZ_JBFUIN010000577.1:0-1978 GCF_056401855.1 Bacillus sp. P4_D3 | reverse complement strand
GGTCTTAAACTATCTATTCCCTTTAATCTATTAAATATAAATCGAACATTCGAAACATCCAAATTTTGATCTGGACTTTTTGATTGATTATCTTCATATTTAATACTAGTTCTATATACAATCTCTTCTTTTTTTTGCTCACTATTTAATGAACTAGCAATTTCTTGCAAAGTTGTTCCATAGAACTTTTTTCTTTAATATTGTATACTCCTCCTGTTGTTTGATATACAACGCTAATGCGATTATCATTTTCCGCCCCAAACGTGCTATCCCTAACCTCTTCTTTCACATAMGCATACCCATCATCACTCGCAGACATAACCGTCTTCATATCMCCTTCATCCAAYGCCTTTACTAATCTCTCATACTCTATCTTCGTCTCCCCAAAACCACATCCACTTAATAAACTTGMTACTATTGACAGAACTATCATCATCTTAGRTTTCTTCTTTAACTTCATACTGACACCCCGTTGATTTCTCTAGGCATTTTTARGTTCATTATGTTCCCTTTTGGAAAGTAATACACTTCACCTKTACTTAYYGGTATTTATTTACTCATACAGATTATATTGAAGATACTTTAATTTTTAWTAGCATCGATTTWTATACAATYCTTWATTGCTTATATAWTCTRTTCGAATTTTCAGAAACCAAAACTTATTTTATTTCTTTSGCTTKCTTTTCCTCTCTCTCTTTATAACGCTTTAAGAATTCCTGRCGTTCYCTTTCATGTTCYTCCCAYGAAATATAAAATGAYGGAAATTTAAATCTRCAATAGGCTAATAATTGGAACTCWGCTGCGCCTATGGCTAYCGCGTACATAATGAACGTAAATATAAAGTAACCAAACATTATGCTCAATGAGTAATTATTTTGTACATAAATTAAAACAAGAAGAATTAGTACATAAATTGCCACACCAAACATTACATTTTTCTTTGCCTTATTAAAAAATGAAGTAGATCTTTCTCCCATACTAAATGCACCTTTACTTGCTTGTTTAAAAGTATCAACTGTTGTTACACCATGAACAAGTATTGCTCCTAATACTAGTAAACCTACATAAATAAGCGTAATAAAATTAATAGAATAATTACTCATCCCTGGAAGAACAAATGCCGTAAGACCTATAGTACCTAACTGAAACGCATATAATAATATCACCAATGCCTGGAGCTTTTGAAATTTAAAACGTACCTTAGGGATCAGATATATAATAAAAAAGATTACTTGTAGGCTATATAACAACAATTCCATTCTGACTATTACAGTGTCAAAAAGAGTCGGATAGTAATCCCAGCCAAATCTAATTAATGCTCCAAAAATAAAAAGCATTAATAACGAACTATAAAGCATTCCACCAAACATAAACAACATAGCTCCTTCAGGGCTTAAACGATGTCTACATGTTATTTTAAATTCATCTAAATCTTYTTCTTTTATRTTCCACATTTGTTAACTCCACCTTTCCCCGAACTATAGTATATTACCAAAATAAAGATGCAATTTTCTTAGTCACTAATTTCACACCTTTTTATTTTCATCGCCACTCTTAACCATCTCTTTTGTTGTACTGCGCCTTATATTTTAAATATTCCTGTCTCGCATCTTGGTAATTATCCTGTTTTCTATTAAAATACGTTATTATTTGGAACATATTTTCTACTAATTTTCCATCCTCATTCTTTTCTTTAAAGTCTATATCTATCCTCATTTGCAAAATTTGTTTTGGATTTTTTGGGGCATCCAGGTGCAATACGATTGTTGCTCCATCAAATTCATCGTATTGTATCTTTAATTTATTATTAATAATATTTTTAAATTCAGATTCAGTTAGTCGATATCCCACTGAATTAGGCTGATCAAACTTTTTTATATCATCCTCGGGCTTCATCTTTAGTTTCCCTATCCCATTTAAACGATTTACAATTAAGTTCACGTATGAAACATCTAGATTTGAATCCGGACTTTTCACC
>NZ_JBFUIN010000576.1:0-1979 GCF_056401855.1 Bacillus sp. P4_D3 | reverse complement strand
ATACATACTACTAGAGTTATGAAAAATGGATAGGCTTGCGTACCTATGCGCATCGGAAGATGAACGCTCGAACTAAGGTTGCCGACATTTTTATATATGACAAAATCATTGAATAGAGGGATGAGTTATGCATAATAGACAAAATTATTTGTATATAGGAGTAGATTTACATAAGGAACATCATACGGCTGTTATTATTAATTGTTGGCAAGAGAAATTAGGAGAAATACAATTTGATAATAAACCATCTGCATTTTCGAAGTTCTTATTAGAAGTAGAGACATATGTGTGTGATGGGATAACTGTTGTATTTGGTTTAGAAGATGTTGGTGGTTATGGAAGAGCATTAGCGAAATATTTAGTAGATCACGAACAGGTAGTAAAAGAAGTAAATCCAGCTTTATCATTTTTAGAACGAAAAAGTCAAGTGATGATACAAAAAAATGATAGTTGGGATGCGGAATGTGTGGCACGCATATTGGTAAACAAATTTAATCAATTGCCAGATGCAAAGCCAAACGATTTATTTTGGTCGATACAACAATTGGTTTCAAGAAGGAATGCATTAGTAAAAGCACAAAGTGCATTAAAGAACCAATTACATATTCAATTAAACCACCATTATCCAAGTTATAAAAAGTTTTTCTCAGAGTTAGATGGAAAAACAGCATTAGCGTTTTGGCAGCAATATCCGTCACCCTCTTGTTTAGAGGGGGCAAATATAAAGCAATTAACAGCTTTTTTATTAGATGTTAGCAACAATACATGTTCAGTAAAGAAAGCAAGCGAAATATTAAAACTTGTAAAAGAAGATGGACATACAATGAAGGAATATCAAGAAACACGAGACTTTTTAGTAAGAAGTATTGTACGGGATATTGAGTTTAAAAAGACAGAAATGAAATACATCGAGAGAGAATTAAAACAGCTAGTAAAACTACTAGATTATCAATTAGAAACGATGCCGGGAATAGAACTTGTGACGGCATCAGCATTAATTGCAGAAATTGGGGATGTAAGGCGATTTCCAAATGCCAACAAATTAGCACGATTTGCGGGGATTGCGCCTGTTTACTTTGGTTCTGGTGGGAAAGGTAAGACACACAAAAGCAAACAAGGAAACAGGGCGCTACACGCTTTATTTTATAACTTAGCAGTACAGCAGGTGCAAGTAGCGAAAGGAAGTAAGTTACTTAGAAACCCAGTGTTTCATGCATACTATCAAAAGAAACTTAAAGAGGGCAAAACAAAAGGACAGGCTTTGGTGTGTATTATGAGAAGACTTGTAAACATTGTATATGGCATCATGAAATATAAAAAAGCTTATGAGTTGCCGGTAGTAGAAGAAAAAGAAGTAGTTTAATAAGGTTTTACATGGTTTGTTTTTTTATTGTGAGGGTTTAAGATTACAACATAGGGTACGGGTAACGGTAAACCTAGCAGTAACAAAAATACAAATGTAGATAATTTTGATGCAAAAATAGCTACAAATAAGCAAAAAGGTAATTATGGTGAAATCAAATCAAGTGACAATTTATTGAATAATCAAAGTTTAAAAGATGCTGGATATGATCTAAAGCCAGTCGGAAAAAGTGCACCATCAGGCATAAATGATAAAATAGTAAAAGGAATTGATGGATTATACGAAAATACAAATGCAGAATCAAAGATCAAATATGTTATTGATGAAGCAAAATTTGGCAGTTCACAATTAGGGAAAACTAAAGATGGACGACAAATGTCAAATGATTGGTTGAAAGGTTCTGAAACTGGAAAAAGTAGAATATTAAAAGCTGTTGAGGGAGATGAAGTATTAGCTGAACAGATTACGAAAGCATTGCAAAAAGGTAAAGTTGAAAGAGTATTATCAAAAGTTGATAGTAGTGGAAAGGTTAAAACGTTTAAGATAGATTCTAAGGGTAACATCGTTGGAGAATGGCCATAAGCTAGAAGCTAGGAGGAATTAAATAGAATGAGAG
>NZ_JBFUIN010000575.1:0-1981 GCF_056401855.1 Bacillus sp. P4_D3 | reverse complement strand
CAAGAACATAAGGAACTTTTTGCATTTGCGCTTCTCTAATTTTATATCCTAACTTTTCATCTCGTATATCTCGTTCGACACGAATTCCGGCTTGTGCTAATTTATCTGCAATCCTATTTGCGTATTGTTCATGCACTGCATTTGAAACTGGAATTACTTTCACTTGAACCGGTGCCACCCACGCTGGGAACGCGCCTCCAAAGTGCTCAATTAATATTGCTAAGAACCGATCTAAAGATCCTAAAACTGCTCGGTGAATGACAACTGGTCTTCTCTTTTCATTATTCTCATCTATATAATTTAAATCAAATTTCTCTGGCATTTGGAAATCAAGCTGGATTGTTCCGCACTGATGACTTCTATTTAAAGCATCTTTAATATGGAAATCAATTTTCGGTCCGTAAAATGCACCATCACCTTCATTTAATCTATATTTATAATTTAATGATTGTAATACATTTGCTAATGCTGCTTCTGCTTGCTCCCATAATTTATCATCACCCATTGAATCTTCTGGACGAGTAGAAAGCTCTACTTCATACTCAAATCCAAAAGTTTTATATACGTAATCAATTTGCGCCATTACTGATTTGATTTCATCTTCAATTTGTTCTGGTGTTACAAATAAATGAGCATCATCTTGGCAGAAAGTACGAACTCTTAATAATCCGTTTAAAGCGCCACTAAATTCATGTCGATGCACTTGACCGAACTCACACATACGAATCGGTAATTCACGATAAGAATGTAATTTATTTTTAAACATAAGCATATGGCCTGGGCAGTTCATCGGTTTTAATGCAAAACTTTTATGATCTACTTCTGAGAAATACATATTGTCTTTGTAATGTCCCCAGTGTCCTGACTTCTCCCATAATTCTTGATTCATCATAAATGGAGTACGCACTTCTTGATAATTGTACTCATTTTGAATTTTTCTTAAAAATGCTTCTAATTCATTGCGAATAATCTGTCCTTTTGGCAAGTAAAACGGCATTCCCGGAGCCTCTTCCGAAAACATAAACAATTCAAGTTCACTACCTAATTTCCGATGATTTCTCTTCGCAGCCTCTTCAACAAAATGCAAATAATTTTCTAATTCTTTTTGTGAAGCAAATGCCACACCGTATATACGCTGAAGCACTTGATTGTTACTATCACCTCGCCAATATGCACCAGAAACATGAGTTAATTGAAATGCTTTCAGATAACCAGTAGATGGCAAATGTGGTCCTCTACATAAATCTACAAATTCACCTTGTTTATAAAGTGTTACACTTTCCTCATTAGGAATTGCTTCTAAAAGCTCTAATTTCAAACTATCATTCATTTCTTGAAACAGTTTTTTTGCTTCTTCTCGAGAGATTTCAACTCGTTCTATCTTTACATTTTCATTTATAATATTTTTCATTTCTTTTTCTATTTTCGGTAAATCTTCTACATTTACACTACTTTGAAGATCCATATCATAATAAAATCCATTCTCAATAACTGGCCCTACTCCAAGCTTCACATCACCATAAATTCTTTTCACAGCTTGCGCTAATATATGTGCCGCAGAGTGTCTTGCAATTTCTACACCTTCATTTGAGTCAATAGTAATAATTTCTACTTCTGCATTCTCTTCAATGTTTCGTCGTAAATCAAAAGACTGCTCATTAACTTTTCCTGCGACTGCTTTCTTTTTCAAGCTACTACTAATCGAACCAGCAATTTCTTCTAAAGTAATGCCTTTCACAAATTCTTTAACGCTACCATCTGGAAATTTAATTTCAATCATCTGTTCTTTCATTTTTCATCTCTCCATTTCATAATAAAAAGCACACTCATCCCTAAAATAGGGACGAGTGTGCTTTTACCCGTGGTTCCACCCAGATTCCCATCACTAAATGCAATGGCTTCTTTTACGATAACGTCGTTTACACGGCACTAGATACTTAATTTCCCCAGTGCAGCTCTAAGGTGGTAAGTTATTTTTCTG
>NZ_JBFUIN010000574.1:0-1982 GCF_056401855.1 Bacillus sp. P4_D3 | reverse complement strand
CTTTTACCTCTTTTTACTGTATTTTGTATAGAAATTTCTGATAATATAAAGGTAGAATTTTAAAACAAAGGGGAGAAATGGTTATGAAGCTAGTCGTAATTAATGGTACACCAAGAAAGTTTGGAAGAACTCGCGTGGTGGCAAAATATATTGCAGATCAATTTGAAGGGGAGTTATACGATTTAGCAGTAGCGGAATTGCCTATATATAATGGAGAAGAATCACAACGTGAATTAGAGGCAGTAAAAAAATTAAAAGCTTTAGTGAAAGCTGCAGACGGTGTAGTACTATGTACACCAGAATATCATAATGCGATGAGCGGAGCGCTGAAAAATTCGTTAGATTACTTAAGTAGCAGTGAATTCATCCATAAACCTGTCGCATTGCTAGCAGTTGCTGGAGGAGGTAAAGGGGGAATAAACGCATTAAATAGTATGCGCACTGTCGCTAGAGGCGTTTACGCAAATGCAATCCCAAAACAAGTAGTACTTGATGGATTACATGTGCAAGATGGTGAACTTGGAGAAGATGCAAAACCATTAATTCATGATTTAGTTAAAGAATTAAAAGCATATATGAGCGTATATAAAGAGGTGAAAAAACAATTAGGAGTTGAGTGATATGTCCTCTCTTTATCATGATTCTCGTTTGTATTACATTCTAGGAGCCAATAGTTTATCTGCTATTGGTTCTGGGATTGTTATGATTACGATTCCATGGCTATTGATTAGGGAAAGTGGAGGAGAGACGACATTTGGTTATGTTTCTATCGTTGCAACTCTCATAATGTTTTTATTAACGCCATTTATTKGGCAAAGTATAGATCGTTTTTCAAGAAAATATTTGTTGTTATGTAACGAAGGTATCGGGATAGCGATTATAGGAATGATGGCTATTTGGGGATTTTCTGGGCAATCATATAATTCTATTCATTACATTATTATTTATATAGCGGGTTCTTTCTATTATCTATTATTCTATCCTACAATTTTTGCATTCAACCAAGAAATATTTCAATCTGAGCATTATAAAAGTTTAAGCGGCACGATGGAAATACAAGGACAATTAACGCAAGTTATTTCAGGGGCAGCTGCTAGCTTTTTAATTGAGATCATTTCTTTGAAATGGATCTTGTTAGTAGATATGTTAACTTTTGCAGGAGCATTTTTTCTTTTCTTATGTATACCGTATGTAAAGAAAAAAGAAGTAAAACGGAAAGTAACATTTAAGAAGCAATTGTTCGAAGGTATTCATTTTATGAAAAAACGTCCTAAGTTCTTTTGGTTTTTACTTGCCACTTATATGCCGTTTATCGGTGTTATGATGGCAAATTATTTAATCCCAGTTTATATTTCAGATATACTCAAAGCTAGTGCCTCTGTATACGCGATAGAAGGTATGATGTATGGTGTAGGGGCTGTTATTGCGGGAATAAGTATTCCAATCATGATGAAATATGTCAAAATAGAAGTTTCAATCGTTATGACGATGTTTATTTATGTAATTTCAATTACCGCAATGATTATTGAGCCTTCCATTATGTTATTATATGGACTTGCGATTTTTCATGCGATTGGAAATGCTGGAACGAGAGTGGCGAGAAATGTATTGATGATGGAAGAAATCCCAAATGAATTAATGGGACGTGTGGACAGCTTATTTCGACTAATTGGTACAGGAATTCGAATTGTATTATTAATGTTGTTTACGGCAGGCGTATCTAAAGCTGGGGTAATGATCCCGTTTTACGTACTAAGCTTTATATTGATCCTATCATTAGGGATTGCTTTTTATTATGTAATTTCAAAACGTAAAATGAAAGCGAATGTGTCTAATAAATCAATTGTTTAAAAAATACTTCTGCCTCCTTTTCTTTTTCTATATAATAAAAAGAAAGGGAGTGTTAACTTATTTATGAACAAATGGATATTGCTTATAATCTTATTACTACCTCCGCTATACATCATTTATATGACGATTCG
>NZ_JBFUIN010000573.1:0-1991 GCF_056401855.1 Bacillus sp. P4_D3 | reverse complement strand
ATGGTAACCCCTAATTCTGACTCAATGCTTGAAATTGCATGACTTACAGCTGGTTGCGTCATATTCAACATCCCAGCAGCCTTCGTAAAACTTCCTAATTCAACCGTTTTAATTAAAACTTGAAGTTGTGTAATGGTCATAACTAATTACTTATACTCCCCATAAAAAAGATTCATTTTATTTATTACACTCGATATCATATCATAGGGAAATGAATTACAACAAGGAGGTCTTACAGTGACACAGCTTTCTCGAACTAAAGCGACAATAATCCTTACATTTCTCGTTATTATGTGGGGAATTAATTGGCCGTTATCTAAATTCGCTCTGCATTACACACCACCCGTACTCTTTGCAGGGATTAGAACTTTAATAGGAGGATTTATCTTACTTATTTTCGCATTACCGAAATACAAACAGTTAAATTTAAAGGAAACTTGGCATTTATACTTTATTTCATCTTTACTCAATATTATTTTGTTTTACGGACTACAAACTGTCGGACTTCAATACATGCCCGCCGGACTCTTCTCCGCAATCGTATTTCTCCAACCTGTCTTACTCGGCATTTTCTCATGGATTTGGCTTGAAGAGGCAATGTATGGCTTGAAAATTTTCGGACTTATTCTTGGATTTATTGGTGTTGGGGTTATTAGCTCTAGTAGTTTAACTGGACATATTTCTATTATCGGTGTACTACTTGCTTTAGGATGCGCTATCGGCTGGGCACTCGGCACAGTATTTATTAAGAAAACTGGACACCGCGTTAATGCCATTTGGATGGTAACACTTCAGCTTATTATTGGCGGATTTTGCTTAATCGGATTTGGTTCAGAATTTGAGAGCTGGTCTAACATCGCTTGGAGTATACCATTTGTAAGTGTACTACTCTTTATTTCATTCTTCGTTATTGCAATGGGGTGGCTTGCTTACTTCACACTTGTAGGAGCTGGTGAGGCAAGTAAAGTTGGGGCTTATACATTCCTTATCCCTCTTATCGCTATTATTGTAAGTTCAATTTTCTTACATGAGGCCATTACAATTAGCTTATTCATCGGACTATTATTTATTGTGGTGAGTATTTGTTTTGTGAATATAAAGCCGAAAACACTTGCTGTAAGGCAGCAAGTTGAAGTGAAATAAATAAACGTGAAAAAGAAGCCTACTGCTTGTAGGCTCTTTCTTATACCTTACTTTTTACGACGTACTACAAAAACAAACGTACCCACCGAAGATACAATCGCTAAAACTGATAACACAATTGCTATTGTTGATATATTACTTGTACCTTCATTTTTTTCCACACTAGATACTTCTCCATGTTCTCCAGTTAAGGACGTACCTTTTGCAATTGTAGTAACTGAATGCGGTTTTTCAGCTTTCTCATCGCCTGTCCATTCAACAATTTCTCCGTCTTTATATTGTTGATATGCATCCCAAGCTATTTTTTGTTCTTTATCTGGGTTTTTAGCAACGAAAGTAAATCGTTGGAACTGACCAGATAAAATCCCTTCCCCTGTCGCTTCCCATACTACAGTTTTAACTTTTCCAGCTCCATCTTTTTGCTCTTCCACTTTCCATCCTGACACTGGTTCATACTGTTGAAACTCAACGCCGGACGGTATTTTTAGTGTGACTTTTGTTGTTGCCACATTTTTTTCAACTGGTACCTTTATTGTGTAGGTTTCCCATGAGTTAGCATCCGAAGTTGCTGGTTGCACAGTTACGTGAGCACTAACAGGTAACGAAAAAATCCCCATTGCAATTATTGTCGCTATCATTGTTGTTCCTATTTTTTTTATACGTCTCATTTTCTTTTACTCCTTTTCATACATAACTTCTGTTTATCCCGCTATTTGTGGGCAGTAAGACTCCCACCTCAAAATTCAGCTGGAGCAAAGAAGTTAGGTGGGAGATCAACTGCCCGTAAAAGCCCGATTGGTGAAGGCTAATAATCAGTGGGGGATGRACAAAACCCCACTGATTAAAGT
>NZ_JBFUIN010000572.1:0-1993 GCF_056401855.1 Bacillus sp. P4_D3 | reverse complement strand
AGCAGTACTCGTTCGTGATTTGCCTGGTATGGCAGATATTGATTCGTCATTATTATGGTTTTGCCGTGAAATAAAACAAGATTTTGTCGTCGGATTATCTGGAGAATGTGCAGATGAAATATTCGGTGGTTATCCGTGGTTTTATAGAGAAGATGATTTACAATCAAGTGCATTTCCGTGGATGCGTTCTACAGAAGCGCGTGAACAACTTCTAAAGAAAGAATGGAGAAATAAATTAAATTTACAACAATATGTGCAACAACGCTATGAAGAATCGATTCAAGAAGTTCCTATTTTAGAGGGAGAAAGCCCATTAGAAGCGAAGAGACGACAATTATTTTATTTAAACATGGTATGGTTTATGACAACATTATTAGACAGAAAAGACCGTATGAGTATGGGGGCAAGCTTAGAAGTACGCGTTCCATTTGCGGACCACCGACTTGTCGAATATGCGTGGAATATTCCTTGGGAAATGAAAATGTATAAAAACCGCGAAAAAGGTCTATTGYGTAAGGCGTTAGAAGGATTGCTTCCAAATGATATATTGTATAGAAAGAAAAGTCCGTATCCGAAAACGCATAATCCGCACTATACGAAAGCAGTAACAGTATGGCTCCAAGATTTATTAACGGATAAAGGCTCAATTTTGCATGAATTGTTCGATAAAGAGCAATTGAGCGGGTTGATTGAGTCGGGCGGAAGTGCATTCCAAAAACCTTGGTATGGGCAATTAATGACAGGTCCTCAACTTTTAGCTCATTTAGCGCAAATTCATGTTTGGTTTAAAGAGTATGGGGTAAATATTAAAGAATAGGGGAAAGGGCGGCTTACAACATATATGTAAGTCGCTTTTTTATTAAATGAATTATCATATAAAATTCAAAATTATATTAGAAATAATATTTATTTAGAATTATTATTTTGACGTATTTATTATTACTTGTTATACTTGGAAACAAATGTTCTTGAAAAAGATTCTCATTTCCAAAATTGAGGTGTTATATAGAGGGCGAAGAAGAAAATAGGTTTGTTTGTGATGGCGTATGGAACGCCAGAGTCATTAGAGGATGCATACTCACATTCGTCATGGGCGTAAGCCGTCTGAAGAAGCGCCCCGAAATTTAATCGGATGGTATAAAGCAATTGGAGGAATTTCACCGCTTGCGAAAATAACGAAAGAGCAGGCGCATAAATTAACAGATTCAATGAATAAAATGTTTATAGAGTATGAATTTTTTTGTTACTTAGGTTTAAAACACATTGCTCGATTTAGAAGTTTTATATGACACCGATTATGAATGTAAAGTTGTAACTGATGAATTAAATATGGCATATTTCAGACCAAATATGCCGCATGCACAATCTGTATTTATTGATTGTTTAACTGGAATTGTTTCCAAAAAAATGAAGGAAATAGTTGACAAGGATTTAGTTTTGAATAATAATTAGTTTATAATAATTTTAAATAAATAATAATTACTGTGAAAGAAAGAGGAGGATCCCCCTTGATGAATCCAAATAATCGCTTAACAACAAACCAAGGTGCTCCAGTTGGAGAYAACCAAAATTCTCGTACAGCTGGTCGCCGTGGACCGGTATTGTTAGAAGACTATCATTTAGTAGAAAAACTTGCACACTTTGATCGTGAACGTATTCCGGAGCGTGTTGTGCATGCACGTGGTGCAGGTGCTCACGGTGTATTCGTAACGAAAAACAGCATGAAACAATATACGAAAGCAGCGTTTTTACAAAATGAAGGAACTGAAACGCCTGTATTTGTTCGTTTCTCAACGGTTATTCATGGTCAAGGTTCTCCTGAAACAGCTCGTGATCCGCGCGGGTTCGCTGTTAAATTTTATACAGAAGAAGGAAACTATGATATCGTAGGTAACCATTTACCTGTTTTCTTCATCCGTGATGCAATTAAATTCCCTGACATGGTGCATTCTTTAAAGCCAGCACCTGATACAAATGTTCAAACACCAGATCG
>NZ_JBFUIN010000571.1:0-1995 GCF_056401855.1 Bacillus sp. P4_D3 | reverse complement strand
CACTGGAAATAAGCATAATTATTTTAGTGTGTCTGATTTAAAAAAGAAAACTAAAAATAAGGATACAAAGAAAGTCATTAGAGATAACGCTTATAACTTCTACCGTAATAAATGTAATGTACCTACAAATGAGGTCATGTGGACTACTTTTAAAGAGTTTAAAGATAGCCTAGCACCTATGGGGTTGAAAGAACACTTTGTAAGTGTAAATGCACGTGCTACAAACCAATTCCAACATAAAAGGACATGTATCTATTTAGCTAACATTTATACAAATCCTTTGATAAAACACTTTTTTAATAAGCGAGGGGTACAACTTAATGGTGATTTATTTGCATTATCAGAACTACTTCAATGGCTTTTCCGCAGTCGTATTCGTACAGGAAAGTCAATAGATGTTTTTATTCCATCTAAGCGAATGAGAACGTTGTTGGAACAGTATCTCAATAATGAAATTTAATTACTTTCTCTACTTTTATTGCTTAGTAAAGAAACGCTGTAACCCTTGATAACAATGGGTTTCTTGAATATTTCCTTATAAGAAAGATATAAAAATGTTATAAGTATTAAAAGACAATCCCGAATAACACTACAAGGGATAGCCTAAGCTACCCCTCTTCGTGATTATTCAGGGCATACTTTAATAGCTATATAGAATAGTATTATTTCTAGAAATAGTGGTGAGGGCATTCTTTGCCCGAACACGAGGCGTAGCCGAGGTATCATAAAAAATCAATAACATGATATAAGTACTTTAATAAATATAGGAGGAAATGGCTTGGAACTAGAACGATATTCTTACAATCCATATAAAAAGAAATACAAAGATAGCCACAGTGACGAGTTTATGAAACTAGCTAAATAGTGACTAACATAATCTTAATAGTATATGAAACCTCTCAGGTTATTTCTGAGGGGTTTTACTATATATCGTAATTTTATGTGTGAATTCAGTTATGGAATGCACAATCAGTGAAATGTTGAAAAATAGTGTTCAGCCCTTGATACGAACACATTCATTAGAATGGATTAGTTGTGCCTTTCTATGCAATTGTCACTTTTTCCACTTCAACGCCCTCTTTATACAGCCGACTCAGAAATGTTTTTTCTGCACAGTGGAACAGCCAAAAATAAAGAGAGACCACCAGTATTAGCTGTTAGCCTTCTTTTTAGCCCTAATAAGTGTACTTTTACTAATACCTGTGATTTCCTCCACTTGCTTATATGAGTGGGTTTCTAGTAGCCCTAAAGCGTGTTCTATCTGTTTTTTACTAAATTTGTTTGGTCTGCCTTCCCTAAAGTCGTCACGCTGTTTGGCAATGGCTTTGCCTTCCTGAGTACGTTCTACAATTAAGTTTCTTTCCATTTCTGCCACTGCTAATAATGTAGTTAAAAAGAACCTTCCCATTGTCGTATCTTCTAATAGTCCCACATTTAAAACATGAACTCTTACACCTTTAGAAAATAGTCCTTTTACGATCTCGATTCCCTCAACAGTGTTTCTTGCTAATCTATCTAGTTTAGTGACAACTAATGTATCACCTTCTTTTAGGATTGAAAGAACTTCTTGTAATTGTGGTCTATCTGATTTAGTTCCTGTAAATTTCTCAGAATAAATATTGTCACAGCCTTCATTTTCTAATGCTGTTAATTGTACCTCTAATTCCTGTGACACCGTACTTACTCGTGCGTATCCGTATTTCATTATGTATTATCCCCTTTTTTACGGTTCATTTATGACACTAAGTTATGACACCAATTGATACCTTGATAATACTGCAATGACTTTACGGTGTCAATACTATTAAGTTATGACACAGATGTATAACAAAAGGCAATTACCTGTTGAAGAGGTAACTGCCTTTTTAGAGGTATATATTAAATGAAAGTAAAAGTTAGTTAGCGATTTGTTTTTTAATAACAGCAATCTCATTATCATTCAAATTGTATAAAGTGTAAATTTCCTTGTTTATTTCGCGTTGTACAGCTTTAATT
>NZ_JBFUIN010000570.1:0-1995 GCF_056401855.1 Bacillus sp. P4_D3 | reverse complement strand
ATCACATACATCGTACGCTCTTCAATTGTTGTATCTTGAAACCCTTTTTCTTTACTGAAACTCGATACATATTGCTGGAATTCCACAATATTCATACTTAATCTCCCTTCATCACAAATACTCCGTTTTTCTATTACAATTAAAATCACAATTGTATTTTGTTAAATAATAACATTCATACTATAATTTATTTATAGCCCATAAACGGAGGTGTTTCAATGACTCTCTTCGCTTCCCCATCCTTATTCGTAGTAGCAATCATTTCATTTGCACTAGCTTATTTCATCGGAGTAAAACAATACACTTGGCTCTTATCAGGATTCAATGAACGACGTGTACCTGACAAAATGAAGTTATCAAAAATAGTTGGTCTTTATAATCTAATTGCTGGTGTCATTGCTACAATCGGTAGTGTCTTCACTACTCCTAATGTCAAAATCATTATTCCTATCATTGTAATTGGACACGTCATAATAGCCGCATATGTAAATACACGTATGGTTCAGTAAAAAAAGATCATCCAAATGGATGATCTTTTTCATAATTTATCGACATATTGCTTTGCTTCTAGTAATGAAAAACCAAATGCTTCTCTTACTCTCTTAACTGCTGTAATCGTTTTTCCATCTTCCACAAGCTGACGCAATTCTTTATTAATTTCGGGTTCTCTTTCTACAATTCCTATTTCTTTCGTAATTAATTGTAATCTATCTTTAATCCTTTTTAAACGCGCATCATTTTTCTTTTCAATTTTAGTTAGTTTTTCAGCGATATAAATGAACCCAAAGACTGCTATCGGTATAACCATCCAAAATTCCATGAACGTTCCCCCTTACTAGCTTTTATTTATTTTTTTACTAAATTATGTAAATTTTACCATAACACACATTTAATGTATAATAGTAATATACAATATTATTGATAAACCTATTATTTTAGGGGGACACTTTATGAAACGATTTTTGAATACGTTACTACAATTTGTAGTTCTTTCAATTGCACTACATTTATTATTTGATATAGTTGGTTGGCTTGTTTTCAATGCACCAATTGAAAACAAAGGAGCACTTATTTCCTACATATCAACTCTATGGCTAATGTATATGTATAGAGATAAATTACTTCAGTTTATAATGCGAATTTCTGCAAAATAAAAGAGGACACTTCATCAAAAATGATGAGGTTTTTTCTTTTATTCTCTTTCTCTATATTAAAAATTAACTTTTAATTCCATTCACATCACCTCTCATAGATTAACAATGTATAATAAAGTTAATATTCTATTTTTTTAAAAAAAGGAGCAACTATGAACTTAAAAAGTAACAATATATACGAGAAAATGAACCAATATTCCGTTGCTGGTTTAAGCCTTGCCGTCATACGTGATGGCAAACTAAACGAAGCGACTGCCTTTGGAACACTTGAATCTGGAACAAATAGAACTTTCACTACGGATTCCATCCTCAATTCTTGTTCTATTAGCAAATTCATCACGGCAATGCTCGTACTACCATTATTAGACCAAGAAATCGTACATTTAGATGAAGACGTAAATGATAGACTCACATCTTGGAACATACCTACCAATCTATTTACTTCACAGAAAAAAATCACTTTACGGAACTTATTAAGTCACCAATCTGGAATAATTGATCCTCCTAATAGTTTTGGACATTATAAGCTAGCGCAAGGAATACCTAAAATTCCTGAACTTCTTGCTGGTAGAACATTATATTGCCCAGTACCTATAGAAGTAACTTATAAACCAGAAAGTGAATTTCAATACTCAGACGCAAACTTTTGTATTATCGAACAACTACTTGAAGATATTACGGGGAAACCATTTAGTCAGTTACTAGAAGAATTTATCTTCCAGCCACTACAAATGAAAAATAGTACACTCTTCTCTCCCGAAGACATAGATAAAACCAAAGCTTTCGCTTGCGGGCATAATAAAGATGGAACTGTAACAAATGAGAAGTATCCATTTTATCC
>NZ_JBFUIN010000569.1:0-1998 GCF_056401855.1 Bacillus sp. P4_D3 | reverse complement strand
GAGTATTTTCTTTTTAAGTTTTTTTATTACATTACCTATTTTAACATCGTATTCAAAGGTGCTTAATACACCGGTATTTGGTGATGTTACATGGGCGTGGGTATTTGCTTTTGCGCAATTTATAATGACATGGGCATTATGTATGATTTATAGCAAAAAAGCAGAATCCTTTGATGAAATCTCGCGAAAAATTCTGCAAGATATGCAACAAGGGAGGGGCTGACTTTGAATACAACCGCCTTTGCGTTATTTTTAATTATCGTCCTTGGTACACTTGTTATAACTTATTTCGCATCGAAAAAAACGAAAAATGCGAGTGAATTTTATACGGCTGGAGGGGGATTAACTGGTTGGCAAAATGGCCTGGCGATTGCCGGGGATTACATGTCTGCTGCGTCATTTCTTGGCATCGCCGGAGCGATAGCTTTAACAGGATTTGATGGGTTCTTTTATAGTATAGGTTTCTTAGTTGCTTACTTAGTTGTATTATACCTAGTTGCAGAACCGCTTAGAAATTTAGGGAAGTATACGTTAGCGGATATGATTGCGGCGCGTTTTGATGCGAAAAAGGTTCGTGGTATTGCAGCACTTAATACGATGACGATTTCGATTTTTTATATGATTGCACAATTAGTTGGTGCGGGTGCACTTATTAAATTATTATTAGGAATTGAATATACGACATCTGTTTTAATCGTTGGTACACTAATGACAGTTTACGTTATTTTTGGAGGTATGACTGCTACAAGTTGGGTACAAATTGTAAAGGCTGTACTACTTATGGCAGGTACATTTATTATTTCTGTTATCGTTTTCTCCAAATTTAATTTCAGTGTGACAGAAATGTTCGCTCAAATGAAAACAGCTACTCCATTGAAGGAATCGTTTTTAAATCCAGGAGTAAAGTATAAAGATGGTCTGGATACACTTTCTTTAAATTTAGGACTAGTTCTTGGTACGGCAGGATTACCGCATATTCTTGTCCGCTTTTTCACAGTACGTGATGCAAAAACTGCACGTCAATCAGTTGTGTACGCTACGTGGTTAATTGGTGCATTTTATATTATGACGATTTTCTTAGGATTTGGTGCGGCGGCGTTTGTAGGGAATGAGGCAATTATTCAAGCAAATCCAGCCGGTAATATGGCAGCACCTTTATTAGCTAAAGCATTAGGTGGAGATTTCTTATTCGCATTCGTATCGGCGATTGCTTTTGCAACAATTTTAGCTGTAGTAGCAGGTCTTGTATTAACAGCGGCTTCCGCATTTGCTCATGATTTTTATAACGAGATTATTCGCAAAGGAAAATCAACGGAAAAAGAGCAAGTTTCAATGGCTCGTTATGCGTCTATTGGAGTAGCGATAGTATCTATTATACTTGCTTTATTTGCGCAAACATTAAACGTAGCATTTTTAGTATCACTAGCATTTGCAGTTGCAGCGAGTGCAAATTTACCAGTTATATTATTTACAATATATTGGAAGCGTTTTAATACAACGGGTGCAATTTGTGGTATGATTGTTGGTCTTGTATCAGCAATTGTTCTTGTTGGGTTAAGTCCAAATGTTTGGAATCCCGTGGTAGGGAAAGCTATATTTGTTGGAGAGGCGATATTCCCATATACGACACCTGGAATTGTTTCTATTCCGCTTGGATTCCTTGCAGCATATTTAGGAACTGTTTTCTCTAGTAAGAAAGAAGATGCAGCAAAGTTTGATGAAATTCTTGTGAAATCTAATACTGGTCATGGTATTAGTGATGCTTCTTCACATTAAAAAAAGAGGAGCTTTTCGAAATATAAGAAAAGCTTCTATTTCTTTTGGCATTTTCTTATAAAGTGAAACTTTAATCAGTGTGGGGGATTGCTCATCCCCCCACACTGATTATTAGCCYWCACCAATCGGGCGTTTAYGGGCAGTTAATCTCCCACCTAACTTCTTTGCTCCAGCTGAATTTTTGGGTGGGAGTTTTACTGCCCGTTAATGCGGGATAAATAT
>NZ_JBFUIN010000568.1:0-2000 GCF_056401855.1 Bacillus sp. P4_D3 | reverse complement strand
TAATGATTCACATCATTTGAAAATACGAGTATTTCTTTTTTTATGTTCTCTTCTTGTTTTTCAACTTCTTTTGTTACTCGATTCGTAACTTCTTCTCTTTTCACATCTCTATATTCTACTGGAACTCCGCTTAATACCTCATCCACTTTTTGATGAATTAATTCATCTTTTTTCTCTTTACTTAATCCCACCCATATTTCATTTTGTTTCTTTTCTACATTTGCTTCTATACTTTGTTTCTCTATTTTTTCTTTTGTTACTTGTAATATCTCAGTTTGCTGAATACTATCCCCATGAATATTACGTACTTTTTCTTCCGCATAATGATAGACACTCTCTTTATTTACTGTTAAATTGTGAGTTAAATTAGATACAAATATTGCAACCGCTAATACAATTCCAACTTGTCGTAACATCGAGACAACACTTTGAGAAGCAGTTAATAATTCCCCTTCAAACGAAGATGCACTTAAAACTGTAATTGGTCCCACTACTAAACCATATCCAACACCTAATATCATACACGGAGTAATAATTTCTATATTTGTTGAATTGACGCCAATCATTTGCAACCAATAGTAGGATAGACCCATAACAAGAAACCCTGACAAAATAATAGTTACTTTTCCAAATTTTTTAATTAAAGTTGCTGCAACCGGTGAGACAAAAAATATCATCGCTGAAATAGGTGTCACTAAAAAAGCAGCTTCAATTTCCGTTCGGTATTGTATTTTTGTCAAGAATGTTGGAAGCAACACAGTTACTCCGATTAAAAATAAATTACTTAATACAACAACGATAGACGCTCCTACAAACATTCGATCTTTAAATAATTTTAAATTCACCATCGGATTATGAATCTTTCGTTCCACTAAAACAAATAGAATAAGAGAAATAGTGCTAATGGTATAACAAGACCAAGCGATATTACTTTGCCATCCCCACGTATTGCCTTTCACTAATACGAGAGTAAAAGAAAAAATCGCTAAACTACTTAACATAAGTCCAATCCAATCAATTTTTGAAATAATACGTTCTTCATTTTTTACTTGTAACATAATACAGCATAAAATGATTCCCAGAATACAAATCGGAACATTGACGAAGAACACCCATCTCCATCCTACATTTTGCGTAATAATTCCGCCTATTACCGGACCAAGTGCAGCTGACAATCCTTGCGTTACTCCTAAAATAGCAAGTGCAACATGCCTCTTTGCTAACGGCATAGCTGATACACCAATTACCATACTTATCGGAAATAAAATTGCTGCTCCAACACTTTGTATAAAACGAGAAAAAATGAGGAAGTCACCTGTATTAGCAAAAGCACAAAGTACTGACCCACCACCGAAAATCACCAAACCAAGAATATACATCTTTGCTTTTCCAAAAATATCAGCTATCCGTCCTAGCGGAATTGCGAGTACCGCAATAGTCATTGTATATACATTTAATACCCATGACATCTTTTCTAATGAAGTATTCACACTTGTTTGTATAGCTGGTAAAGCTATATTCATAATCGTTGTATCAATCATACAAAGAAAAATACCTAAGCACATTAAAAAGACAATTTTCAGTCCCTTTGATTGCTCCATGTTCATCTACCCCTTTATTTATTTTGAACACATTTTTCATTCTTCTGTTTTATTATTTTCTTTCGCTTCTAACTGCTCTAACTTTCTCTTCAGCGTCTCTACTTGTGCACTATATGTTGCAATACCTACATCAAGCGAAATTTCTTCAACAAACGTAATACCTTCTCTCCATTTTTCATATTTCAAGCGAAGGTCCACAATGTACGCTTCTTTTCTTTCAATTTCGTCCTCAATCCATTTTTTTATCTTCGCACCATCACTATAATTACCAAAATACATCCTCATTAAAAAATCTGAACGTAAAACATCTTTTTCTACATCCGTTTGCATGTATTGATAAAACTCTCCACGCCCTTCATCTGTAATAAAGTACATTTTCTTATTTGGTTTCCCTTCTTG
>NZ_JBFUIN010000567.1:0-2005 GCF_056401855.1 Bacillus sp. P4_D3 | reverse complement strand
AGCTACCACTTCAATATCCTTTAAAGCTTTTTCAACTGATATATGAGACCATCCAGGTGTATTACCGTAAGTAGCTTTCATATCTATTGCTCCATATTGTTTACCGATTAATTTATTTTTGGTATTCAACTGTACTATATCAGGTTTACTAAATTCTAACTCTACATTCTCAGTTACGTCTATTTCCTTACCATCCCTATAGTGTGCCATTACTTTAAATTGTTGTTCTTCTCCCAGTGCTAGCTTCATAGGTGTAGGCTGAATTGTTATACCTCTTAAAAATAAATTATAATTAGCTGATTCCGATATTTGAGCATTTTCTGACGGTGAATATAATGATATTTGCAAATCACGTTCTTCTTTATTCACTTCCATTTCAATGCTCTTTTCCGATTCGTTTTTCTCAAATATCAACTTTCCTTGTTGTTTTATTTGCTCTGCACTGTTCATCATCTTAGGCAAAACTAATTTCCAATTTACACTGGCTTGATTTGATAAATTATTTGTTCTTTTAAAAGTCGCTACTATTTTCGCTTTCTCTGCATTTATATCTTGTGTTGAAAAACTCTTAATTTGTATTTCACTATCCTTTTCTACTTCATCTTCAAATTTAATATTGTGAATAAGCAAATTTGAATCTACACCATTATCACTACCATCAGCGATTACCATCTTCACTTTATTCCATTGATTTACTTTCAAGGAAGTTTTCGCTTCTAATACCTTGCTCATTCCATCCATTTCAGTGTTTTTAGAACCACTTGTATTTGAAATGTAGTGACTGCTATTCCACTTATTAATAGTTACAGTAGATGGAGCCCATGGACGATTCGGTACCAAAGCAATATTTTTCCCATCAACAAACAATCCAACAATATCCTCATAATGCTCAAACTCCTCATACTCCTCTGAAGTAAGCACATACTGCACATTCATTTTTTCTTTCGCTGGCTTAAACTCAAATTCCAAAACACTCGCATCAAATGTCTTCAATCCATTACCTTTCAATTCTTCTACATCACTATCCCCTGGTTGATTATTAATCTGTGTATAACTTTTATACTTATTAGGTCCTATAATACCTTTCGCATTACCTGTACTTAATATAACTCCGCCTTCCATCCCAAAAATATTTTGCTTCGCTTGGAATGTGCCAGCTGCTTGATTCGCTCCTTTATATTTCACATTTCGAATTTCCACACCATCACCAACGAGTTTTTTCGCTAGCTGTTCTGCTTTCACATTATCATCTAATGTAGATACTGAAATGTCCGGATTATTACTCTTACCAGCCTCTTGTATGCTTTTGATTTCAAATTTTCTGTTTTCTTTAATTGTTTCTTCCCCATTTGCTTTTACATAAAAACCTGGTAACTGTAAACATAAAATAGCAACTATACAAATTGTTAACACGCTTTTAAACTGCTTATATTTTCCTCCCAACTACTTATCCCCTTTCCTTTTCTTCAAATACAAACGTTTCCGTTATTAACTCCTTTCTTTTCATTTTATTGGAAACTCATAAATATATTAATCTATTCCTATTATCAAATTCAATAGCATTTTTCACAAATTGTTCATTTATTCCAAAAATACTTTTCGACACAAAATAAACCAAATCTATGTCAGATTTGGTTTATCAATGTTTATACCCTATATCGTATTTTTTCACTCTATCTCCATCAACCGTTTCGCCTCAAAATACAACACTTGAATAAACTTTTTCGTATTAATTCGCGTATGTCCAGAAGTTGCTACTTCTTCCTTTGTCATTTCTGTCATTCGTTTTCTAACTACAGTGAAATCAAAAAACTTTGGAGCATAGCTTTCAAATTTCGGATTTGAAAAGTCTGTTAATCCAAGGGAAGCTAAGTGATTTAACGATTGATAAATCGCTCTACGTACTCTTTGTTCAGATGCTTTTCTCTCCTTATCTATATGTGTATTTGAAGCTATATTCTCTAATAGCTTCAAATACACATATAGATAAGGAGAGAAAAGCATC
>NZ_JBFUIN010000566.1:0-2007 GCF_056401855.1 Bacillus sp. P4_D3 | reverse complement strand
GAATGGTAATACATTTTGTAATACCATTTCATAGTTTGAAAAGCTTGCTTGCTCTAGTTCAAACATTTTCAGTGCAACTTGTGTTTCTCTAGGTAGTAACGAAACGTCTTCTGTTAGAATCATCTCGTCACCTAAAATGGATTTCAATTTAACTAGTGCAGGTAAATCACCTACTATTTTTAATACTTCTTCAAGCGGCTGATTGATAATTTCACGAATATCTTTATCTCCAAACTTAAGCGATTTATGGTGGTTTAATACAGTCCCCTCACAAATTGGACATGTCATCATTTCTTTAGAAGCTTTAATATCTTCTTTAATAGCTGCTTTGGAAATGACAATATACCCACCAATAATCGTATTAAATCCTACCCATGTTCTACGTGTCTTTCCTTTCTTATCATAAAAGGACTTATCAAAATAGCCGTCCCAAAATGTATGTTTCTCTTCCTCAGACATATCATTATAGCTCTTTGACAAATCATGACCTAGCTCATTTTTAATTTCTTCAAATAGAAATTCTATTTTTTCATATTGATAAAACTTTAATACTTTCATGATTTCMGGATAGAATAGACCATCCCAAAATGGAATGTTTTTATCTTGAATTACAATTTCCTTATCAAAGATTTCTATCTTAAGACGTCCTGAACATGATGGGCAATGATTATCCTGAGAATAGAAATCGAAACTTCTCGTATCTTTATTAGTCGGATGAGCAGCTACAATATGATTGATCAATCCACCAATCTCATATAAAAAACTATATTGACTATACAAATGTCTTTCGAGATCAATAGCAACAACAGGTGCAATTGTATCAGATTCGTATTCACCGTAAATTAAACGAGCCATTGATGATAAGCTTTTTAATATGCCACCCTTATAGATGTTTTCTGCATTTTTAAAATAATCAATATGATTTTCTTCTAAGTAATTAATTCCATTTTGTTGATTCAGTGTTGAAGAAATATGTATTTGCTCAGCATTATTCACACTGCTTTTTTGACGATAATACTCATCATGACTCACAACATCAAGATGTTCTACAGATGCATGTTGTCTTTTACCAAAATCAATGATGAAATCAGAGTTTTCTAACATATAGGCATTATGTTCAATCATTACGATAGAGACTGATTCATCTTGTAAAATCCCCCTGACACTATCAATGAATTGATTTAATATATTTTGTGATAAACCTTTTGAA
This sequence comes from Bacillus sp. P4_D3, assembly GCF_056401855.1. NCBI lineage: Bacteria > Bacillati > Bacillota > Bacilli > Caryophanales > Bacillaceae > Bacillus > Bacillus sp. P4_D3. The sequence continues at coordinate 797 of NZ_JBFUIN010000566.1, read as the reverse complement.
GGCTCGTCAAAAATAAATAGTGTATGTGGATTTCTTGATTTTGCAAATAACTCCGAAACTAAATGAACGCATTGAAACTCACCAGTTGATAATGTTTGTGTTTTCCGTTCTAATGTCAAATAGCCAAGTCCAAGTTTGATTAATAGGCTCAAGCGTTTATAAGCGATATCTTCATTAGGAAGTTCATCAATGATATCCTCAATCGAACGTTCAAAAATGTAATCAATACCTTCACTATATTTAGTAAGTTTCTTTTTAATATCAAGAAAAGTCGCAACGGTTGACCGACTTGTAATTGATTGGTTTCGATCTTGTCCTACCATTACTAGTTTATCTTTTGGATATMGTTTCAGGAAATCTTTAGATATACATTCATTAACAAGTGTTGATTTACCACATCCTGATTCACCTGTAACCGTTACAAGTCTATTTTTAGGAATCTGAAATTCAGTCATTTGGATGTTACGGCAATATAAATCATGGAATGCATAATATTCTGTTGGTATTTCATGATTTATTCCCCAAATTATTGGCTCTGGCCTTGGTGATTCTTCAACAATTGTTCCGCCATATTTCCCGCTACCTGGCCCAAAGAACAATTGCTCATCAGTTGTATCAAGTACTGTGTCTGAATGATCAATAAGCCAAATTTGATTCTTACATCCTAATTGTTCAATCTCTTCTAAAATTTTTAATAGTGTTTTATGATCAAGCCCTACTGAAATTTCATCAATAATAACTACRGTATTTTCACTTACTGCCATAAATTCTGCCAAGTACAGTCGTGTAATTTCTCC
>NZ_JBFUIN010000565.1:0-2008 GCF_056401855.1 Bacillus sp. P4_D3 | reverse complement strand
CGGTAAAACGTGATGAGAGAAAATGAAAATTGGTTTATTTTTATCTTTTTGACTATACTCTTCTAAATTTTGTTTTAACCATCCTAATTGCTCATCACTCATATATACCTCATCCCACATTTTCGAATCGTGGTATTTCATATATTTTTCAGTTCCTAAAAATAAAAGCGGATAACCGTCTAACTCTTTTTTATGATATACCTTATCTTGTCCGCTAAATTTTAAATATCGATTAAACAATGTTTCTTCCGTTACACCATTTGGCCATGTATTTTGAGAGAGTTTCCCATCAGCTGTCCATTTACCAGCGTAAAATTCATGATTCCCAACAGTTGACCATACATTTTCCGGATGCTTATTCTTGTTTAACACACGCTTTACATCATCATATTGTGACTGCTGTCCAGTTGGCGTTATATCCCCATTCATAATAAGCGCTCTAGAAAGTGGCGTTACTTTATTCATATCTTTTAATACGTGATCAAAATCCCCTAAATCCCCTTGAATGTCACTAATAACATTAAACATCGTAGCTGTTTTTCTTACTCGCTCTTTCTCTTCCGCGTGCATTGTAAATGTCGGTAATAATACCGCCATAACAGCTAATGAAGCAACTGCCTTTTTCATACAATTTCTCCCCCTAATAATAGAATGTATAAACTGACATGTTCTGTGTTCTCTTAGTTGCTTGTCCAATTCATATTATAAGGAGGGATTGTAAAGATAGATGGAGTAAAAATTTAAGTGTTTTTTAAGAGATTTTGTCTTTTTTACAATACCCATTCAACAATTGGCACCAATTGTTCTATTTACCTATTAATATTAAATGAGTGTAAAATCACACGATAAATCGCTTAGTTTGATACGTTGTGTTTTAATCTATTTTACATAATCTCAATAAAATACTTTACCTTTTCAAATTCTCTTCATTTAATTCGAACAACTCTGGTAAAATAAAACGCCCATCTTTTCTAATTAGTACATCATCGAACCAAACTTCACCCCCGCCATACTCCGGTCTTTGAATGTTTACTAAATCCCAATGTATCGCTGATTTATTCCCGTTGTCTGCACCTTTTAATGAATCTCCAATCGCTAGGTGAAAACTACCATTTATTTTTTCATCAAATAACGTATTATTCATCGGATGTAGTATGTAGGGGTTAAAAGCCAGCGCAAACTCTCCAATATATCTTGCTCCCTCATCCGTATCAAGAATTCGATTCATTCGCTCTGTATCATTTGCATATGCCTCTATTATTTTCCCCTGTTTAACATGTAACTTTACATTTTGAAACGCATAACCTTGTTGAACAGATACTGTGTTAAACGTTATTACTCCATTTACAGAATCTTTAACAGGTGCTGTATATATTTCGCCATCCGGGATATTATCCGTACCATCCCCCTTTAAAACACCTATTCCTTCAATAGAAAACTCCAAATCCGTACCTTCCCCAATAATCCTCACTTGTTTTGTCTTTTCCATTAATTCTTTTAACGGCTCCATAGCTTTGGACATTTTCTTGTAATCTAACGTACATACATCATAATAAAATTTTTCATAAGCCTCAGTACTCATATTTGCTTCTTGCGCAGAAGCCGCATTCGGAATGCGAGTTGTCACCCATCTCGTTTTATACACTGCTTCACTATGTGCTTTTCCAAATATCTTTTGATATAACTTCATTTTTTCTGCCGGTACATCTGCTAATTCATATGCATTTCTAGGACTACGGAGATTAATATAAACTTGCATTTTACTTAATCGATAACTCTCCCAATCTGCAAATAACTTAAATTGTTCTTCAGATCCTGATAGAATTAATTGCCTTGTAACAGAAACATCGCGCATTGATACATGCGCATATCCCCCTGCTTTTTCCACAGACTTAATAATTTCACGAACTACTGCGGGATCTATTTCAGTAACACTTTGAATTAACACATGATCACCAGGCTGCACTTTAGTCGAATGATTGACTAGTACATCCGCTAATTTCGATAG
>NZ_JBFUIN010000564.1:0-2010 GCF_056401855.1 Bacillus sp. P4_D3 | reverse complement strand
CTATACAACAAAAAATGACCCCTTAAATTAAGAGGCCATTTTCTTTCACGTACAAGAATCCTCTTATCTTTCAAAAGACATATAAATGTCCTCTGCGGAATTAGCACCTTCCTATGCATTTACATAGGGGTTGCTGAGGCTTCGTAGGGCCGTTCCCTCTACCTCTCTGGATAAGTATGTATTTGTAATCTGTATTATGGCACTAACAATTAAAAAATTCAACACTTTTCTTAATATTTTTATTTTTCTATAAATAGTTCATTTAAATCATTGTATTCTTATAGGAATTATGAAATAATGAATTCAAAATTGTTACGGGAGGAATACATGATGAAAGTTATTGGCCTAATTGGCGGACTAAGTTGGGAATCAACATCGTTATACTATAAACATATAAATACACTAACCCTCTCTCAATGTAATCAAAATGCGAAGCTTGTTTTATATAGCATGGACTTTGGTGAGGTAACTACATTATTACAAAATCATCAATATGAAGAAGTGAAAAATGAATTAGTCACAGTAGCCAAAAAGGTAGAAAACTCTGGAGCTGAATGTTTACTAATGTGTTCAAATACGGTCCATTTATTTGCTGAGGAAGTAGAACAAGCAATATCAATCCCACTTCTTCATATCGGTGATGTAAGTGCTAAAGAAATGGTAGAACAGAATATAAAACGTATCGGACTATTAGGAACAAAACAAACGATGGAACAAGATTTCTATACATCACGACTAGCAAAATATAACATTGAGACAATTATCCCAAATGACGAAGAAAGAACTTTTATCCATCACGTCATATTAAACGAATTAAGTAGAGGCATTATTTCAGAAACTTCAAGGGAGAAACTAATACAAATTACCAATTCATTAATTCAAAACGGTGCGGAAGGTATATTACTAGGCTGTACTGAAATACCATTGCTTATTTCCCAAAATGACCTTACTGTTCCTGTTTTTGATACTGCTTTTTTACATGCAAATACTGCTGTACAATTTGCTGGATAATAATATAAAAGCATAAAGGTAGATCCTCTATGCTTTTATATTGTCCGAACTATTTATTTAAAAGAGCATCAATAACTGCAATGGCTCTTTCGGAACCACCACACTCTAAAAAACTTTCATTCAGTTTTCGAATGCCATGTTTATACTTTTTATTTGAAAGAACGTCTGTTACCGCCTCTTTTAAAGTTTGCACATTAACATGCTCTTTCAATAATCTATGTGCTGCCTCAAGCTCAGTTAATCTTTGCGCTATCATAGGTTGATCTTTATCATGCGGTATTATCACAAATGGGATATTGTAATAAATTGCATCGTGCACACTATTCATTCCACCATGTGTAATAAAAACATCTGCTTCACTTAATATTTCTGATTGAGGTACGTAAGGGGCTATAATAAAGTTGTCTGGCGCTTGCTTAATTTTTGAAATATCATTTCTATCACCGATCGCCATTACTACAATCCCTTCGAAATTTGAAAAAGCATCAATACAAGTATTAAAAAATGGTTCGAGCMCTTCAAGAATTGTTCCCATTGAAATATAAATAACTTTCTTTTTTGAAAGCAATTCAAGTGGAAACTTTGCATTTGTTTTGCGCTTTATAATACTCGGTCCAATAAAAACATTGTTTTCTCCGAACGAATCGCTATTAGGTTGAAAATAACGACTTGTATACACGAGACTAATATCTCCCTTATTATGCATAAATTGAAGATTATTTTTGGGCTTTACTCCAAATTCATGTTCCATTTGATACAGTAACTTTTCAGAGAGTTCATCGGGTTGGAATTGTATTTCTGCATTTGGATGAAAAGGCAAGGTTTCCAATAATTCTGGTGGAATTAAAAATATAGGAGAGGAAACTATGCCTGGAACTTGTAAATATTCCTTTACTAACTCTCCGGCACCAAATATATCATAAACTACGAAATCAAAATTTATGCTTTTACATAATTCTTTCGTAATTTCTAATATATATAAAGAAGTTTGAACATGTA
>NZ_JBFUIN010000563.1:0-2011 GCF_056401855.1 Bacillus sp. P4_D3 | reverse complement strand
TTATTACACTTGCCTTGTAAATGTAAAAGCTGCGGTATCCCCGCAGCTTTTTTGTATATATTTTTAATGTATAAAAATGGTAATTAAATAATATAGAATTCATTGGAATCTAATGAGTAGGTATCTTCATTGATGATAGAAATCAATCATAGTGAGGAGAAACAAAATGAATACGATGACTTTTGAAAAGTTACAATATAACGAATTAATGGAAATAGTGAAATCTTATTGTGTAAGTGGTTTAGGTAAGGAATTATTAAATAAATTAGAGCCGAGTACGAGTATAAAAGTAGTGAGAAATCGCTTAAATGAAACGACAGAAGCACGAGCTATAGTAGATGCGGAAGGGCATGTTCCTTTTTTCGGGATTTCTAATATTGCTAGTACAATTCAAAAATTAGAAAAAGGGATGATTTTAGACCCAGCAGAATTAGTAAGTGTTTCAGACTTTTTACGTGGGTGTCGAAAGATTAAAAAGTTTATGCTAGATAAAGAATTTTTTGCGCCAGTATTAGCTTCTTATGCAAATTCAATGACTGAATTTAAAAGTATTGAAGAGGAAATTAACTTTTCAATTAAAGGAAATAGCATTGATGCAGCGGCTAGTAAAGAGTTAAAACGAATTCGAAATAACATTGATTCTGTAGATGGAAAAATAAAAGAACGTTTAACGAAATTTTTAAATAGTAGTGCAAATAAGAAGTATATTCAGGAATTCTTTATTAGTAAAAAGGATGATCGCTATACGATTCCAATCAAATCTACCTATAAAAATCAAGTTGCAGGAAGTATTGTTGAAGCATCTGCAAAAGGTTCTACTGTATTTATAGAACCACATACGGTTACAAAATTAAATGCGGAACTAGCAAGTTGGAAAGCAGAAGAAGCGATGGAAGAGTATCAAATTTTAGCGACTTTATCAGGAATGATATTAGAAAATATTTATCATATAAAAATTAATATGGAACTGATTAGTCAATATGACATGGTATTTGCGAAAGCGAAGTTTAGTAAAAGTATCGATGGAATAGAACCGAAGTTAAACGATCATGGTCACATTCATTTAGTGAATTGTAAGCATCCGCTTTTAACAGGGCAAGTTGTACMGTTAAATTTTGAAATCGGTCAAGAGTACCGTAGTTTAATTATTACAGGACCGAATGCGGGCGGGAAAACGATTGTGTTAAAAACAATTGGACTTTTAACATTAGCGACAATGTCTGGCTTGCACATCGCTGGAGATAAAGAAACGGAAATTGCTATTTTCGAAAATGTGTTTGTAGATATAGGTGATAATCAAAGTATTGAAAATGCACTAAGTACATTTTCATCTCATATGAAAAATCTGTCTGAAATTATGAGGATGTCAAATAATAATACGTTACTACTATTTGACGAAATAGGAAGCGGCACAGAACCAAATGAAGGTGCGGCGCTTGCGATATCTATTTTAGAAGAATTTTATCTAACGGGATGTATTACAATTGCGAGTACACATTACGGAGAAATTAAACGATTTTCAGAACTGCATGGTGATTTTATGAACGCAGCAATGCAATTTAATAGTGAGACATTGGAGCCTCTTTATAAATTAGTGATCGGTAAATCTGGTGAAAGTAATGCACTTTGGATTGCAAATAAAATGAATGTAAAAGAACATGTACTGCAAAGAGCGAAAGAGTATATGGGAAATAAAGAATATCGTTTAGAAAAAGTGAATGAAAGCAAAATTAGAAAACCGAAATTCGTGCAAGAAAAAAGAGAAAATCACTATGAATATAAGATTGGCGACCGTGTGAAATTATTAGATCATAACGATTTCGGAATCGTATATAAGGAAAAAGATAATTTCTATAATGTCGTTGTATATTATAACGGTGAATTCACTGAAGTGAATGTAAAACGTATTACTTTAGACGTGGCAGCAAAGGAATTATATCCAGATGGATACGATTTAAATACACTATTTGTCGATTATAAAGAAAGAAAAATGCAACACGATATTGAGCGC
>NZ_JBFUIN010000562.1:0-2012 GCF_056401855.1 Bacillus sp. P4_D3 | reverse complement strand
CAAAATCCTCAAGAAACTTTTTATAATTTAATGACCAACCAATTCTCACCCAATTTTTCAATGCTTTCGCTTCAGGTTGCGGGCGAAAATCAGCGATACTTTCCCCCTTCGCAACTCCAATCGTATCTACATCAACACGACGATACACGTAATCTAAAAGAGATGGATTTGCCGCTACCATCATCGTTACTACATCATGTACTGGGCTCCCTGTTATTTTTGGATTCAGGTTTTTATAAGCTTTATAATAATAATTGAAAATCGGTTCTATTAATTTCTTGAAATTCGTTTTAGAATGTTTCGTAATGTATTTCACCATTTCCGGTGTAATAATCGCTTCTGAAGTAACGTTAAGCGGTATTAATGTCACATTTTTTGCATTTTGCATAACTAATTGTGATGCAATTGGGTCTCCATGAAAATTTGCCTCCGCGACTGGCGTAACATTTCCGGGCATTAAAAAAGCACCGCCCATTATATAATATTCTTTCACGTACTTCATCATCGGTTTTTCTAAAATAAATGCCGTCGCCAATGTTGTTGACCTGCCAGCATCAACAATGATTAATTCTCCTTTATACTTTTCAAGAATATCGAAAAATGCACAAAATGATTTTATATTTGGAGAAAAGGCTTTCGGAGGCTTAATTGGTCCTAAGCCATCTGCACCGTGAATCTCCGGATAATACGTCACAAAATCTCCGGATAAAGGAATTTTCGCACCATTAATAACAGGTATATCTTCTCGCCCTGCCATTTGCAATAAATAAGCCGCATTACTTGTCGCCTTTCCTTGTGTTACATTTCCATATCCCGTTACGACACCAACAATATCAATATCAGGATGTAACAATCCATACATAATTGCTAAAGAGTCATCAATTCCTGGGTCTCCTAAAAACAATATTTTTTTCATAGACCTCRACTCCATCCCATCAATTGTTATTACTTTATGAATGTATGGCGGAATACAGACTGAAAAAGAAAATTTTGCATAAACAAAAAACGTAGGAACTTCGCATTAGAAGTCCCTACGTTTTTCTATATTTTTATGCTACTTTTTTCATCGTAACCATACTACCAATTATATACGCAATAAATGCAAAGCAAATCGGGAAAACAACTGTATGTATACCGAATGGATTAGGATAGCAAAGGTGAATAAACATATAGGAACCTACTCCAACTAAAATAGATGCGAGAGCTCCAGTTGCATTTCCCTTTTTCCAATATAACCCTAACACAATCGGCCAAATGAACGCTGCTTCTAAACCACCGAAAGAAAATAAATTTAACCAAATTAAAAAATCTGGTGGTTTAATAGCCGCTGCATAAACAAGCAGTCCTACGATACCAGTAATCCACAGACTTCCTTTTTTTATCGTACTAGCCGCTGCATCTTTATTTATGTAGTTCACATATATATCTTTAATAATTGACGAACTTACAAGTAATAATAATGAGTTCACAGTAGACATTATCGCTGCCATTGGTGCAGCTAAGAAAACTCCAGCTAACCAAGGTGGCAACACTTCCATCGCGAGTAGCGGCATTACTTTATCTGGTACCGTTATGCCTGGAAGGACTACTCTTGCAAACACACCTGTTAAATGCATACCAATCATAATTGTACCGACGACAACCGTTCCAATGATTAATGCTTGGTGCATAGCTTTTGAATTTTTATAAGACATAGCACGCACACTAATTTGCGGTAATCCAACGACACCAATTCCAATTAAAATCCAAAATGATGTGACATATGATTTCGTTAAACTACCATCCGCTCCGAACGGTGTTATTAAATTCGGATTAATTTGAATAAGTTCCTGCATAATCTTTTCAACTCCGCCACCAGCAATGACAGTAGCAATTAAAATGATTGTTGTTCCGACTAACATAATGATTCCTAATAACGTATCTGATAAAGCGACTGCACGAAATCCACCAATTAACACATACACAAGTACAGAAAATGTAAATAAAAATAGTGCCGTTGTGTAGGAAAGTCC
>NZ_JBFUIN010000561.1:0-2016 GCF_056401855.1 Bacillus sp. P4_D3 | reverse complement strand
CCGTTAGACCGATGATTCCACCTTCTGATAAACGGTTTGGAATTGCGAAGTAATTAATACCAATTGCAAATAGTAATGAACCGATTGTAATTAATGCGATTTCCTTTATACGTTGATTAACCATAGTTCATCCCTCCCCCCATTTGACATTGTATCACTATCTCCTAGAGGTTTAGAAGTGGTTTTTATTACGCATTCTTTCTCATAATGACCATGATATTATGTTTAAACAAAGGGGTGATTAATTATTCATATTTGCTCTAACTGCACGAACAAATTGCTCCACATTCCCTTTCTGAATATACTTAGCTCTAACGGTTTCATGATTACAAGTAAACTCGAAACATGGACGGAAATCTATGTCATCTATATGCAAATATGAGTAATCTTTAAATATTGCGGGATAGTACGGAAATTTCCCGTAAAAAAGGAGACGTCTAGTAGTGGCAGCAAAAATTCCATGTTGATAACATAGCGTAAAATTATCATTCTCAAATATCCCTACCATAAAGGCCAAAATCTCTTCGTCATCCTTTACATATTTTTTCATACTCGATAAAAGTTCATTCATGCATATTCCTCCAAATTCCATTCATTGTTTTAACACTCGAAAAGAATCCATGGATTATTACATACCGGTGTAAATCATTTATAAAGTATGAAACGCGTTTCCTGTCAAAGACATTTCAAAAAAATAATCCGTTATGCGATTATACACATAACGGATAAATACTAAACCGTGGAGCGTTCCACAAGTTTATACGGAATTTCCATCTTTTCTTGTTTAGAACTCTCATCACTTACTTGCCTGTAAAACATTTCAAAAGCCGTCTTACCTATTCCCTTTAAATTTTGGTCAATGGTTGTCAGTTGTAAAACTTGAGAAATCGGTTGATTATCAAAACCAATAATCGCTAAATCTTCAGGAACTTTAATACCTAATTTTTTAACTTCTGTCATGATCCCAATAGCAACTTCATCCCCTGCCACTATTAATGCTTCAGGAGGATTCTCCATCTCCTTGAATTGATGTGCAACTCTTACACCATCTTCTAATGTAAAGCATTCTGTGAAAATCCGATCTTCCATCACTTCTTCATCTATTAATTGTAGCTGTTGTTTATAAGCATCAAAACGTTTCTTACTACTTGGCCCTAACTTTCTTCCCGTACAATATCCAATCTTCTTATAACCTTTTTCAATAAGGTAACTCATCCCTAATTGAAAGGCATTAAAATGATCTGTATATACACTCGATATGCTTTCAATATCATTATCCTCACAAGCAATAACCGCCCCATATGCTGCATAAGGCTCTATAATTTCCCACTCATTGGCACGAGAACAAATGATAAGACCGTCTAGTTGCTTTGTTTTCAACATATGTAAACTTTTCATTTCTTCTTTTTTATTGTAGTTCGTTTGACAAAGAAGCACTCGATAATTATGAGCTAACGCAACTTCCATCATTCCACCCACCATCGCATCAAAAGACGGATGATTAATATAAGGTAAAATCACGCCAACAATATTCGTCTTTCCTTTTGATAAATGAACAGCATTTGCATTTTGTGAGTAATTCAATTTCTCAACTATTTCTAAAACAACTTTCCTTTTTTCTTCACTTACATATGGATGATCATTTAATACCCTCGAAACAGTCGTAACTGAAACCCCAGCCATCTTTGCAATATCTTTAATATTAGCCATACACTCACCTCTACTTTTAACTTAATAAATCACATGAACATATGTCAAATCTTCTCATCATTACACTTTCATTTGTTTTTCTTACAAAAGTGTAATTTTCCTGTAAGCTAATTCGATAGTGACTCTCCGTAATATTTCATACAATTAAGTCAGAAACAAGGCAACAACTATTCGAAAAGGGGCGGATCTATATGATGAACAAAATGAAAACGAACAATTTCTTAAATACAATGGGCATGGTATTTTCCGCTCTTATCGATGCAAAAGCTGTTGCTTCTACATTAAACAAGTAAGGAGAATTTATAA
>NZ_JBFUIN010000560.1:0-2021 GCF_056401855.1 Bacillus sp. P4_D3 | reverse complement strand
GTTTTGCGTTGTATATTTTCTTTGTACTTGGAAGAGACGGATAAGCAGGAAGATTGCTCCAAATGCTAGACCGATAATAAGACCGATCCAATACCCTTTTGCTGCCCAGTCAGTATAAGTTGCTAACATGTAGCCAAGAGGTAGACCTATTACCCAATAAGCTATTAATGTCATAATTAAGGCAACATTTACGTCTTTATAACCACGAAGTGCTCCTTGTACTGGAGTTGCAATCGCATCTGAAATTTGAAATAAAATCGCGAATATAAGAAATTCTTTAGCTAAATGATGGACATTTGCATTTGTCGTATAAATAGAAGCAATTTCATCATCAAAGAAATAAAGAAGGATTGAATATAAAAGAGCGAAAGCAAGGGCTAATCCAATTCCGATAAATCCATATTGTTTCGCATTATTGTATCGTTTTGCTCCAACTTCAAATCCAACTGCTATCGTCATTGCCATTGCTAAACTTAAAGGAGTCATATATAACAAGGAAGCAAAGTTCATAGCTGCTTGATGTGCTGCTATTGTTGTCGTACTAAAATTGCTCATCATAAGTGTTACCGCAGCGAAAATACTCGTCTCAAAGAAGATAGCAAATCCGATAGGGACACCAAGTTTCAGGAATTCCTTCCAGCTCGTAAAGGAAGGGCGGTATAACTGTTTAAAGATATTGAAAGAAGCGAAAGGCTCTTTCGTACGAATAATAATGACGGTAATAATTAAAATACACCAATATGTTGCTGCAGAAGCGATTGCCGCACCAACACCACCGAGTTTTGGAAAGCCAAAGTGACCAAAAATTAATAAGTAATTTAATACTACGTTAATTGGTAATGATAGTAATGTAATAATCATAGTTGTTCGAGTTTTTCCTAATGCATCAATAAATCCACGTAAGACGGTGTAAGTAAATAAAGGGATAATTCCAATCGCGATAATACTTAAAAATTGTGCTGCAATACGTTCCACAGGTTCTTCTAATTGCATGCCGTTTAAAATAGGTGAAACAGCGAAGAATCCGATAAGGATAACAACGAAACTAGCACAAATTGCTAAATATACTGCTTGTATGAYAATGTGGGGAACGTCCTCCTTTTTCTTTGATCCAACGAGCTGCGCAACAATAGGAGTAGTAGCCATTAAAATTCCTGTTAAGCCGGTACTAACGGGAAGCCATATACTTGTCCCGATAGCAACACCCGCTAAATCAATAGGACTTGCATGTCCTGACATTGTCGTATCAAAAAAGCTCATCGAAAATAATGACATTTGCGTTACAAAAATCGGGAAAAAGAGTAATAAAAATTGCTTTAACTTTTGTGAGAATGAAGTAGTTTCTTTCATAAAATCCCCTTTCAACGTAAAAAACAAACTCTTATTATCATACAATTTAATCAAAAAATAGAAAAGAAATAAGCGTATACAACAAATGAAATCAATAAAAAAAGGATGCACTTTGAAAAGGGATAAGGTATTATGATAAGGTGTGAAAAAATTACATATTCGTTATTAAGGAGGCACTACTTGTGGCTGATTGGTTAATTGGATTAATCATGGGTGCTGTTGAAGGTTTAACAGAGTTTCTACCAGTTTCATCAACAGGACATATGATTTTAACAGGTCATTTACTTGGATTCGACGATGAGAGAGCGAAAGTTTTCGAAGTTGTTATTCAGTTGGGATCGATTTTAGCAGTTGTTGTTATATTTTGGAAACGTTTATGGTCATTAGTTGGAATAGGGAAAGTAACTGATGGACCATCTTTAAATTTATTACATATTATTATCGGGATGATTCCTGCCGGCATACTCGGCGTATTATTCCATAGTGCAATTAAAGAAGTTTTATTCGGTCCAGGACCGGTTGTTATTAGCTTAGTAGCTGGTGGTATTTTAATGATTGTTGCTGAGAAGTTTTCAAAACCAAGTACAGCAAGAACGTTAGATGAAATCACATATAAGCAAGCATTTACAATCGGAATGTTCCAATGTTTAGCACTTTGGCCAGGATTTTCT
>NZ_JBFUIN010000559.1:0-2022 GCF_056401855.1 Bacillus sp. P4_D3 | reverse complement strand
CCGCTGACATGATCTTGTTCCAAAATGAAGTATTTGGTCCGATTTTAGCGGTTAGTACGTTCGAAACAGAAGAAGAAGCGATTGCCCTTGCCAATAACACCTCTTACGGGTTAGCTGCTTCTTTTTATAGCCAAAATGTACAGCGGACGATGCGCGTGGCACGTGCCATTAAAGCTGGAACCGTTTCTGTGAATGGTTTTAGTGAAGGGGATATCACCACCCCATTTGGTGGCTTTAAACAATCTGGCTTTGGTGGCAAAGACAATGGATTAGAAGCTTTTGAACAATATGTGCGGACAAAAGTGATTTGGTACGTTCAATCATAATAATCTGRATTTTCTTTTTGGGGGGGAGTAAACATGGGGAAAACAGATAATAAGCAACTAAAAAAAGTTGTTGTTGCATCGATGATTGGATCTGTGGCTGAATGGTATGAATTTTTCTTATACGGAACCGCTTCTGCTCTTGTTTTTGGAGAATTATTTTTCCAACAAACGGGAAATGCTATTGACGGTATCCTGGCTGCATTTGCTCTTTATGCGGTAGGCTTTGTAGCTAGACCTATCGGCGGACTTGTTTTTGGTCATTATGGTGATAAAATTGGGCGTAAAAATTTATTACAGATTAGTTTAATTATCGTTGGAATAACGACTTTCTTAATGGGATGTATTCCGACATTCAGTAGTATTGGGTATTGGGCTCCGATTTTACTCGTTACTTTACGTTTAATTCAAGGATTTGCTTTTGGTGGGGAATGGGGTGGAGCTGTTATTTTAGTATCTGAGCACAGCCCTAGTGATAGACGTGGGTATTGGGCAAGCTGGCCCCAGGCAGGCGTGCCATTAGGGAATTTAATAGCAACAATTATCCTTTTACTTTTATCTAAAAATTTAAGCCCAGAGCAATTTATGGACTGGGGTTGGCGTGTAGCATTTTGGTTCTCTGCTGTTGTCGTCCTAATTGGTCTTTGGATTCGTAAAAGTGTAGACGATGCCCCTATTTTCAAAGAATCACAAGAAAAACAAGCTCAATTAGAAAAACAACAATTAGGTATTATAGAAGTGATTAAAGACCATAAAAAAGCGATTATTGCTGGTATTGGAGCTCGTTTTGCAGAAAACATCTTATACTATATAGTTGTCACTTTCTCTATTAGTTATTTAAAACTTGTGGTCGATAAAGATACTTCACAAATTTTATTATTAATGTTTGGTGCTCATGCAATTCACTTTTTCCTCATCCCCTTAATGGGACACTTAAGTGATGTGTGGGGACGGAAGCCAATCTATATGACAGGAGCCGTTTTAACTGCATTTTGGGGATTTATCGGGTTTCCAATGATGGATACAGGAAATGATTGGTTAATTATGACTGCCATTACTATTGGTTTATTCATACAATCGATGACGTATGCACCATACTCCGCATTAATGACAGAGTTATTTCCAACGCACATCAGATATACAGCTTTGTCTTTATGTTATCAAGTAGCACCAATTTTGGCAGGATCATTGGCACCATTAATTTCATTAAGTCTCCTAAATAAATTTAATAGCTCCATCCCAATTTCAATTTATTTAGTCATCTCAAGTATTATTTCAATTTCATGTATCATGTTAGTAAAAGAAACAAAAGGTAAATCACTCACGTTTAAGAAAGCACAGTAAATATTTTCGTAAGCCATATACAATCGCTTTAAAACGGTTGATTTAAAATAAAGATTGATAAGAATGGCCTCTTAGGACAGCATGTCTCTAAGAGGCCATTTTCTATCTTTCTGATATTTCAAGAGGTGTATTATTTGTTAGCATCAAACTTCCTCCAACTACTGTGGGTTTAAAGTAAGGTTCGATAATTTATAAATCAGTCTGATCATTAATAATAAAGATTGATAATTTGTAAAAAGTTTAATCAAAAGATCTAGTAGCTTTATGTGTATGGGTGATGCTTATGTAGGAATGATTGATGAAGTGCCAGCTCGTGTAATTGTTCATCGGTTAACAAAACAACAGCAACAAAAAC
>NZ_JBFUIN010000558.1:0-2027 GCF_056401855.1 Bacillus sp. P4_D3 | reverse complement strand
TCCGTAGAGAGTTGCCATTTGCATTAACGTGGGAGGATGTGTACGAAGCGTGTCCAAACGATATGTTGCATTTATAATATTTATTTTTGCTGTTGTAATATGTACACTACTCTTTACGACTCTTATTATGGACGGGTATTACATGGTAAGTAGTTTGTTTTTATTAGCTATCATTATGTTACCTTTCTATGTCCGTTTTGAAAGGAAGGCGTTTGTTTCACGTGAAATTGTTATCGTTGCTGTGTTAGCGGCGATTGCAGCGGTTAGCCGGGTACCATTTTCTATTTTACCGAGTGTACAACCGACTTCTTTTGTCATTATCGTTTCTGCAATTATTTTTGGGAGTGAAACTGGCTTTATGATTGGGGCAACGGCGGCTATTGTATCTAACATTTTTTTAGGACAAGGTCCGTGGACTCCGTGGCAAATGTTCTCTTGGGGCATGATCGGTTTTATAGCAGGATTACTCCGAAATACATTTTTGATGAAAAAACTATGGGGACGACTCATATATGGATTTGCCGTTGGATTTCTATTTGGCTGGATTATGAATTTGTGGGGTCTTCTTGGTTTTATACAAGAAGCAACGTGGGAAACAGTTATTTCCTACTATGTCGCAAGTTTTTACTTTGATCTGAGTCATGCGATATCGAATGTTATTTTCCTTCTGTTATTTAGCACGTCATGGATTACGATCCTCACAAGATTTAAAAAGAAATACGGTATATTAGATGAGCATAACGTGACATAGAAAAGCATACTCATATAAGGTAGGGTCGCGACTTACATATTCGTTTGCCTCTTTCATGCTTCTTACATAGTGTAAGGAGCATTTTTTATTGTCAGAAAATAGATCCAATATACATCCGTTATCCTATAAAATTATTTGTATAATAGTAGGTGAGAACTATTTTCAAGAGGGAGGTGTATAGTTAATGAAGTTAGTTATTCCGAAGCAACATGGAGCATGGGCGATGCTTGTCATACCATTTCTATTAAGTGTATTACTTGGTAAACCTACTTTTTATCATATCCCATTGTTTTTAGCCTGGTTCTTTATCTATCTAGCTACTTATCCATTTCTCATGTATATAAGGCAAAGACGAAAAAAAGAATTTCTACATGCTGCCATTGTTTATTTTATCATTGCATTCGTATTTGGGATGATTTCTTTATTATATGAATGGCGAATTCTTTTATTCGCAGTATTAATGATTCCATTGTTTATTGTAAATATGTATTACGCTCGTCAAAAAAATGAACGAGCATTACTAAATGATGTTTGTGCGATTATAGTGTTTTGTATAGGTGGCTTAATAAGTTATTATTTCTCAATGAAATTTATTGATAGAACCGCATTATTCATTGCGCTTATTTCATTTCTATATTTTTTAGGAAGTACGTTTTATGTGAAAACGATGATTCGTGAAAAAAATAATCCGAAGTATCGTTTTATATCTTGGGGATATCATATTATATTAACGGTAATCGTATTTACTATAAATCCGTGGTGTTCACTCATATTTGTACCAAGTGTCATTCGGGCCATTATGTTGTATGGCAAAAAGATTTCTATATTAAAAGTAGGGATTTTAGAAATTGTTAATTCTGTATATTTTTTAATCATAACGGTAATAATGATGAAGTATGCCATTTGAAAAAAAACTTCCCATCTTTTGATGGGAAGTTTTCATTCTTGTTCTAAAATATGAACGGTATAATCGCATCTTTGTAATGCTTGTTCTACAGCGTAAAGGGATTGTTCAATACGTGCACGATTAAAATCTTCTTCAACAGTTTGTAATGCATCTTCTAAACAATGTTTTGCTTCTTGTAATGATTGAAAAGAATCTTGTACGTATCCACGAGCATTCTTTTGCAACGTAGTAGCCTCCTTTTGTACATCTTTTTGTAGTATGAACAATAAAGAAGAAAATATAATTTTTATATTTATTTGACAATTATAATAAAATTACGTATAGTTAAATTTAAAGTGAATATTTTCTTATCCAGAGAGGTGGAGGGAC
>NZ_JBFUIN010000557.1:0-2031 GCF_056401855.1 Bacillus sp. P4_D3 | reverse complement strand
TCATAATTGTTTTAACAGCTTGAAATTCATCTGACTTTTTCTTCTTTTCTCCTTCTAGTATTTCAATAGTTTTACGTACAAAACTTTCTGCTTCAAGTAAATAATAATAGAATTGCATCGTTTTAAATTTAAGAAATGCATTTTCAATACTATTTTTTTTCTCCTTAAATTTACGGTTGTAATATTTCGCATAAAGCTTTCTTTCTGTCATAATGGCAGTTTTTCTCGTTGTCTTCCGCTCTTTCGTTTCCCATTCATATTCGTGTACAAATTCCGCATTCGATTCTACTTTCTTAAAAATTTGTTTTATTCTTTTCATTTTTTGTGGCAACTTTCTTAACAGTACCAAATAAGAAGAATCTTCAATATCGCTAAGTGCTGAGAAAGTTTTCTTGTAATAACCTCTATCTAAAATTAACTCGTTTAAAATTGACTTCACATAATCTTGAATCATTTCAAATTGGTCATCAAAAAAGTTTTTAGGAACAACTTGAAACGCACCATAATAAGTTCTATCTTCTATACGCACTTCAAAATGGTATAAGCCACAGCGCCACGGATAAAAAAATTCAGTTTTTCCATGTTCATACACTAATACTCTTTGTTTTTTTTCATTTAATTCATATTGTGACTCTTTTATATTCTTTTGTCCCTCATATACTTTATTCCATATGAATGTAATATCCATTGGATTTTGATAATGGAAATGCAATTTCAGTGGTTTTAATTCCTGTACTTTATAAATACATTGAACTAATGCTGTAGTAGACGTACAAAGCCGGTTTAAAAGGATAAAATCGCCTTTCCCCTCAGTACCAATAATTAGCTTCAATACAAACGGGAGCGTTTCTTTCGTATCGACGATTGCTGTTTCATAACGCTCCTCATTTTGCATAGCCATACAGCTCCAGTTCTCTACGCTTTTGTCTTATATAAGCTAAAGAATGTTCAAATGTAGATACACGATTTGCAAGCGGAGACTGTAAAAGTGGTATCAATGTCGCTCCCCTTTTTGCTTCTTCAGAAAGTAGAGAGCCCACTGTCATTTCTGTCCCCCTTAATTTCGTTAATACACGTTGCTTTATTTGCAAATCAAAACCTTCTTCCCTGCTAATCATATAGGATTGATTATTTTGGAACGGTATATTTTGCAAATACGTAGCGATTGCGCTTGCACATCGGAAAGAAATTCCTTTTGATATATCGTGTGATGATAATACATCATGTAACTTATCCAATAACTCTAATTCCTCTTCAGTAAACACTTCGATCATCTCTTTATTCCTAAACCAATTGAGTCGAAATTCTCCCGTTGTTACTTTCAGCGGGGGTTGCTGAACAACTTTCTCATGTTCTATACTCATCTCGCAAAACGGAATTTTTTGTAATGTAATCAAATTTGTTCGATCTAATAATCGATCGGAAAGCTCTTTCGTCGTTTCATCAAAATTTACAGTGCCTACGAAAATAATATTCTCACCAATTTCCACTGAAGGTGGAATTTGATTTTCTATTTCTTGTACTTTCTCATACAAACTCAAAATACGATTTTTCTTTTCAAGTTGAAGAACAGATAGAAACGGAGTAAACCAATGCTCAATATGTGACATGYTCATTTCATCGAATACAATTATATACAACTGATTTGGGTTTTCTTTAGCCTTTAACAATGTCCGAACTAACTTCGTTTCACTTTCAATAAAATTACCATTCGGATGAAGGTAACCGAGAATATCATGTGGTTCTTGATACGATGGTGAAATCGGAATCCAAATTAATTCTTCACCATAACGTAACCCAAGTGCTTCTGCATAAGCTTGCACAAAGCGTGATTTCCCAACACCTGGTATACCACCAACAATTGTTAACATATTGGTTTTAATACTAATGTGAAAATTATATATATCTGTATCATCCAAATATAGCCCTTTATTACGAACCATACTTCGTACATACTGCAAAAAAGAGGATTCACGCTCATCCCATTCCCAGTCCTCCTTTTGCATTTTAATATCTTCTACTTCAACTAAC
>NZ_JBFUIN010000556.1:0-2041 GCF_056401855.1 Bacillus sp. P4_D3 | reverse complement strand
GAATAGTTATGATGAAAGAATATGCGAAAAGTTAGTGTTGATGAACAGGGGAGGAATGAGAGTATGTCAAAGATGGTACACGAATTTAATGATATGATCCGAAAGCTTCGAAAGGATTTATTCGGAAAAGGGCCGGAGCGAATTCATACTGTATTTGCTGAAAATATGGCGATTGCTACACTTTATGGGAATTTGACACCTACTGAGAAATTTATTTCGGGAACGATGGATGGTGCGGAAATGGTTCATATGGCTCGAACGAAAATGATTCAAGAAGTGTATGCTGTTAATTCTCGTGAGCATTTAGAGGAACTTGTTGGAGCGAAATTAGTTCATCTGTTTTCAGATATGAAAGTGGAAGAAGATATTGCAGTTTCGGTGTTTGTCTTTGATAAAAATATAACGTRAGAGAAGGATGCTCATCGTGAAATCGATTCAGGTGGAACGGGGGATTTTTAAATATGAGCAAGGGGAATTCAAGCATATAGAGGATAGCATTGTAACAGAGTTTCCTGTAACGGTTAAAATTAACGGCCAGGAATTTGTTACAATGGTTAGTACTCCAGAGTATATTGAAGACATGGTAATTGGCTTTTTAGCCTCTGAAGGCATTATCCGAAAGTATGAAGATATTGATGAAATATGGGTGCAAGAAAAAGAAGGCTATGTCCATGTAAAAACGACGAAAATCAATCCTTATTATCGTGACATGCAAAACAAACGTTATATTACTTCGTGCTGTGGAATGAGTAGGCAAGGGTTTGTTTTCGCAAACGATGCGCTGACTGCGAAAAAAATGAATGATATTCGCGTAAAAATCTCTGCCGAGGATTGTTTTCGGTTAATGAATGATATGCAGCAATCTGCGTCTACGTTTCAACATACAGGCGGCGTTCATAATGCAGCTTTATGTGATGTGAGTGGAATTGTTTTAAGCCGGATGGATATAGGAAGACATAACGCTTTAGACAAAATTTATGGTTATTGTTTAAAAAATAACATTTCGATTGGTGATAAAATTATTGTCTTTAGTGGTCGTATATCTTCTGAAATTCTATTAAAAGTTGCGAAAATTGGCTGTGAAATTATATTGTCAAAATCAGCTCCAACTGAGTTAGCATTAGAGCTAGCGGAGAGGTTAGGGATTACTACAATAGGCTTCATTCGTAATGAATCTTTAAATGTATATACGCATCCAGAGCGGATTATAAATATAAAATAAGTAGAAACGAGGCAATAATCATGAAATCTGTTACATTAGACAAATTAGATCGTCCTTTAAAGGATTTACGTATTTCTGTTACTGATCGCTGTAATTTTCGCTGTCGATATTGTATGCCAGAAGAAATATTTGGTCGTGATTATTCTTTTTTGTCTAATGATAAAATTTTATCTTTTGATGAAATTGAAAGGATTACACGTATTTTCGTTTCTTTAGGTGTAAGAAAGTTACGCATTACTGGGGGAGAGCCTTTACTTCGAAAAGACCTACCTGAACTCATACAGCGGTTAAACGAAATTGACGGGGTAGAGGATATTGGTTTAACGACAAATGGATCATTACTTAAAAAGTTTGCTCCTGATTTATATAAGGCGGGTTTATCTCGTGTGACAGTTAGTTTAGACTCGTTAAATGAAGAGCGATTCTCTTATTTAAATGGGAATAGAAGTAAAGTGAAAACGGTTCTTGCAGGAATACAGGCTGCAGCGGAAGCCGGAATGAAAATTAAAATGAACATGGTTGTTCAAAAAGGGAAAAATGAACAAGACATCGTTCAGATGGCAGAGTACTTTAAAGAGAATAAGCATATCCTTCGGTTCATTGAATATATGGATGTTGGAAATTTTAACGGCTGGGAATTAGGAGAAGTAGTTTCTAAGCAAGAAATAGTAGAGATGATTCATAAAGTTATGCCGCTTGAACGTATTGAAGCGAACTATCCTGGTGAAGTTGCGACACGTTATCGCTATATCGGTAGTGATGAAGAAATAGGAATTATTTCATCTGTAACAGATTCGTTCTGTTCATCATGTACAAGAG
>NZ_JBFUIN010000555.1:0-2046 GCF_056401855.1 Bacillus sp. P4_D3 | reverse complement strand
ACCTGGTAGTATAGTTGTTTTCAAAACAGTAGGTAAATTGAACTTACTTGCAATGGGTCGTAAACTAACCTTAACTTTTGTCAACTTACTTTACACCCCTTTAATTGCATTTTATTAAAAGAATATGATTAGAACGGTTCAATTAGTATCCAATTAGGGACTAGGAGGGACTAGGGAATTGGATATTATTTCTGACTGCGCTGCATTTCCTGCTTCTCCATATAACTACGCATCCGTCGCATATATTCAGGTGCGTCCATCGGATTCCCTGCGATCATTTCAATTATACAGAGTCTTTCGGCGCTTTCCTTTTCAGCATGGATTATAGCCTGATCAAGCTCTCCATAGGTCCGGACCGTAACGGTAAACGCGTTACCTCCAAAAGCTTCGGCCAGCTTGGTGTAAGACCATCGAGGGATTTGGTTGTACTTTTGATCCTCTGTTTTGACATTTAAATATTTCTCAATTGTATAACCATCGTTGTTCAATATAAAGATTATGGGCTTGCAACCGTAATAGAGCATAGAACTGATTTCCTGTGCTGTTAGCTGCAGGGCGCCGTCACCTGTAAACACCAATACTCGGCGTTCCGGCGCGGCCATAATAGCACCGAACGCCGAGGGGATTGCGTAACCGATAGACTGCCATCYACCTTGGCCGATATACGTTACATTGCCCGGCAATCTCACCTCCGCCATTCCATTATAAAATGTCCCGGTCTCGGCGATCACAATATCGTCCTCTTTCAGCATGCACTGAAAACGCGGATAATAGCGTTCCGCCAATAGAGATCCGTCGACATTAGTTGTTAATTGATCGTAAGGGAATGAATTTTTTTCTGTCAAACCTTTTCCCTTATAACCCACCTTCTGCACGGCAAGTAGCATGTCGGCTGCAAGAACATTCGGATATTCCGCCTCAGCGATTTTAACCATGTCTGGTTGAATATTGACAGTTATTAGCGGGTTCAGTTTTGCGGTAAATTTCGCCGTGTTGGTGTCCGCCAATACCATGCCGATTGCAATGATACAATCTGCATTCTCCACCGTACTTTGGACTTCAGAACCTCCGAAAGAGCCTAGATACATTCCGATATAATTTGGATGGGTCTCGTCGAATCCCCCCTTCCCGTACATCATCGTTACAACAGGCACATTCATTGCATCGGCTAGCTGCCGAGTTGCTGTCTGAAGGCCGAAACGCATCGTTTTCACACCCACCAAGATAACCGGTCGGTGGGCACGTTCCAAAAGCGTACGGACATGATTCACTGCAGCCTGAAGGGTATTCGGGTTGGATGTTGAACGTGGTGGTACTGGCTCTGTCCAGACTTTAATCGGCTTGGTCACTAAATCATTAGCCACAACCAGGTATACCGGCTTTTTCTTTTCCTTAGCAATGCGAATCGCAGTCTGAATTTCAATCTTGGCATTTTCCGGCGTAAGCACCGCGGTATATGCCGTAATCTGCTCATACACCTTGCGAAAGACGTCAAAATTTCCATCCATTAAGGTGTGATGCATCAGTTTATGCTCTTTTTGATCCTTCTCAGGAGGCGCGCCCACAATGTGTATTATTGGTACATGCTCGCTGTTAGCTCCCGCTATCGCATTGCAGGCGCTGAGCTCCCCGACCCCGAAGGTCGTAATAAGAGCCGATATTCCTTTGATTCTTGCATAACCATCTGCAGCGTAGCCCGAGTTTAGTTCGTTTCGTCCTTCTATAAAACGGATGCCGTTATAACACTCCAAAGTATCAAGAAGTGTAAAATTATAGTCCCCTGCGACACCAAAAATTTCGGTAATGCCCTCCAGTTTCAGGCAATCGAACAAATACTGGCCAACCGTTTTTTGAGCAGGTCCCCTTTGTAAACCAAAGTTGCCCGTATTAATCATGTTGTCCATCGCTTGTTCACTCCTTATCTATTTCTTGGGCTTGTTCTGTTTAATAGTACCCTTTTTGATAATTCCCTTTAATTAAGCCGGTTATCCCTTGTGCAACAATTAATGGGGAAGAAATGCTCCTTAGCTCTGGAGAAAGTAATAA
>NZ_JBFUIN010000554.1:0-2049 GCF_056401855.1 Bacillus sp. P4_D3 | reverse complement strand
GTAAGGAAGCGATTGAACACAAATCGACTACAACCAATAGTTTTCGCAATTAAGATTTCTTGTCTTTTGTTCGGGTAAATACGAAATTTATATGCTTTATTTATTAACATTGATTGCACCTCACTTTCTAGCATTCTTCTTAATAGTATACAAAATAAGTAGGCTTACGCCTACCGTCATTCATCTCCCACCTAAAATTGGTGTTTCACACCTTCACATTTTTGAGGAAGGAGTCTTCTGTCCGAAAATGATAAAAGCTTGGATAATTACCTAATATTTAGATATTGGGAGTGTTTAAGAAAACAGCTAAAATAATTGTGAAGCAATTGGGAAGCGTTAGTAATGAAGAAGAAATCCAGGAAACAGATCTGATTCCTTACCCCATCCAACATCAATTCCAACAGAAATATAGCGCTATGATAGAACAGATAAACCGGGAGCAACAAAGAAATCTTTTGGAAATAGAGCGAAGACCAGGGGATCGCATAGATCCAAGGAATAAGTTGATTGAAGAAAGTGCGAGGGAGCAAAGGGAACGTGAGGAAAGAATTCAGAACAAAGAGACGAAAATCTTATGAATGTTATTAGAGAAATGCAGGAAACGAAACGGGCTATTATGTCGGCTCAGGAAGAAGTAGCAGCTGCTAGAGAAAAGAGAAAAGCTTGGTGAAAGTTTTGGGGCTAGCTAGAGGATTGATTGGAATGAGGGGTTATATGAAATTAAAAATATAGAAATATCGTTTCGGAACAGTCAAAAGGTTTTTGATAAACTAAACACATAAAGTTCTTTGATAACTTGATATATAAGGTTGCAGGAAGAAAACAAAGTACAAAAACCAAGCCGTTTGGTTCCTGCGTAAAATATCAATCGTAAAAAAGAATGTCTAAACGTTGGACATCTAGGAGTGGAATAACCCGAAGTAACGATCAGGGAGACGAAAGTTTGCTTTCGTCGTGAAACTGAGAAGCCCCCACTTCAAAATTCGTTAGAATTTAGGTGGGGGGTAGTTCACAATATGGAATGTTTCTGTCGAAATAGTTTTGGTGTATAGCCAGTGTTTTTTTTGAATACCCTTGTAAAATAACTTTGATCAGCAAAGTTAAGCAAACTATAGATATCTGTTAGAGAATGTGCAGTTAGAGCTAAGAGTCTTTTTGCCTCTTCTATTTTCTCTTGTTGTATATATATACTTAAAGAGATCCCTACTTCTTTTTTAAACAATGTAGATAGATAGTTAGGGTGCATATGAATATGATCGGCAAGATCTTTGAGCGATATTTCTTGATAAAGATTTCTAGTAATATAGTTTTGGCAAGCGAGAATAGTTTGAGAATATTTTTTTGTTCTATATTCATTTACATAATCTGCATAAGCACATAAAACTTCCTCTAATAGTCTATTAATATCTTTTAAGTTATTTAACTTGTCTAAACTTTGTATATATAAGTCACTCAGCGCGTAAGCAATTTCTGAAGGAAGACCTCCTTCAATGGCATATCTACAAGCTAAAGTAATCATAGAGATGGAAAAATATTTTCTATTTCTCACCTCACTGGTTAATGATAAAATTCCAAATGTACTTTGGTCTAATGCGCAATAATGCTTCAGCATCTCTTTTTTATCTCCATTTCCAATCCACTTAAAAAACTTCTTTTCCGTTGCAAAATCATGATGAATAAAACTATTCTCTTGACGCATTGAAACATACAAATCATAGTCAGTGTTTTCAAAGAGGTTGTTTTTTTGCTGAACAGTAGTTACATCTAATTTTTTTTTATAGATGAGATAATACAGTAAGACACTTATATGAATCAAAGTTAAATTCTTTATTATTGGAAGCGAATCGTAATAATTTCGAACCTCTTCTTTATTTATAATTAAATTACTATCGTTTATTATTCCTCCAATTTGCGTTGGAAGTAATTCTGAACATGTAGAGGGTCCTACAATAAAAGTTCCATCTTTGCAGCCCTTACTTCTAGTATGGATAATAATGAAATTTTCATAATACTCATTACTTTTAATGATTGGAAAGTTTTGAGGTGAGG